>CAVDWX010000095.1:0-36525 GCA_963612735.1 Gemmiger formicilis
ATTTAATAATGAGTATTAATATTTAATAATCTTATATATATAACTTTGTATTAAGTCACATAGATTAAGAACTATAACGATTGTAAATAATATATAACTAAAGTATTAAGTCACATATATTTATAAGTATAACGAGAATATATTCAACTAAAGTATTAAATAATAATAATCATTAATAATATTTGATAATCATTATTAAAATAGATAATGTGTAGCAATAAAAGAGAATGTGTATTATTTTAAGTATTTTAATTTATATATTTATTATTAACTATAGCAGATGCCAAAACGTGAATATTTAGTCAATTTAAACGCCAAACTCTGATAATTTAAAATTATTAAAAAAAGTATTTAAAAAGTATTGACACACTTTAAAGTATTCTCTATAATAAAGGTACAATTTAAATATAAATTGTGATTTTAGGAAAAAAGGAGAAAATAACCATGAAAAAATTAGTATTTAGAGTTAGCCAAGGAGTTGCAAATAAAAGTAAAATGAATACTTTCGCTGATAAGGTTGAAGACTTCCAAAACTTGGAAGATGCTAGAGAATTATTTGAAGAAATTAAACATTCTAAAGGATGGACAAACTTCTATTGTTACACAACTTTAGAAAAACTAGAAATCGATGATGAAGAATTTGAAGAAGAATTCGTTGAACTTATTGATGAATGGTATGAAGAACAAAGATAAATAAAAAAATTTAAAAGGGAGCGAATAACTCCCTTATAAGCGAAAGAAATTATTAAAAGGTCTATTTATAAGGGTTTAATAAAAAAACCCTTAAAACAGGCTTTAAATGATAAATACAAGCATTTTATAAAATTATAGGAGGTTGAAAAATGCAAGATTTAAATAATTTAGTTGTTTTTGAAAACAAAAAAGGGTTACAAATTAAAAACTTTGAAGGAGTAAAAGGCGAAGTATCTGCATTATTAAATGCGATGTATACACCATTTGAAATTTTGAATAAAGAAGATTTAAAGAAGTCTAAAGAAATCAGAGCATCATTAAATAAGATGTCTAAAGAAATCAACGACAATAAAATTCAATGGGTAAAAGATATGACTGAAAGGATCCAATCTCAAACGAAAGAAATTTGCGATTTGATTAAAGAAAAGTCGGGGGCTTATGATTTAAAAATTAAAGAATATGAGGCTAGTTTAAAAGGCGAAGAAGTTAAATCAAAAGCAAAGTATCAACTTATTATTGAGTTTGAAACTAAAGAAGATTTAGACAAATTTACTTCAAAATTGCCTAAAAAACTAGACTTCAAAGTTAAGGAGAAATAAAATGGAAGATTTAAAAGAAGTTAAAAAGGCGTTAGAGGTGCTAAAGGGCACCCGAACACCTGAAGAATGTAAACAAGTCGCCAATAAGTCGATAGGGGGCTACAAATTAAAAATTGCAACCCTTAAAGATGAATTAATTGGGGTTGCAACATCTCAAAGTTGGAACGAAGAGAAAGCACAAGAACTAATAAAAGAAATATCATTCAATTATTATTTACTTGAGTTATTAGAAGAATTTAAAACAGGATTATTAAAATAACGGGGGATTTAAAAAAATGAAAACTTTAGAAGAATTTAAAAACGAATTTAAAAGTGCATTAGAAAATAAAAAAGAATGGTTATTAATTAATGTTTATTATGAGGCAAGCCAAGAAATAACAACTTATAAATTCCATATTGAATGGCAAAAAGAAAACATTACAGACATTTATAATAACTTTGTTAAAGAAAATACACATGTATTTAATTATTTATTTATAGATTAGGAGGATAAAATATGTATTACGATGAATGGTTAAAAGAACAAAGTTTAAGCGATATTAAAGAAATTATTGGGGATGATTATAACGATTATTTTAGAGAAGAATTTATAAAATATATTCTTGAAGACATCGAAGAAATGCCAATTAAAAACTACTTAGAAAAAATGCTTGAAGATGAAGACACAAGCGATTTAGAAGATTTAGCTGATGAAACTGATTTCTATGATTATTTTAGAGAAGATGTAGAAGATGAATTCAAAGAAGTTTTAAAAGAAGAGTATCAAGAAATAGAAGATGACACTGAAAATTTAAAAGCATTAGAAAGCGATTTCTGGGCTACAAGATAGGAGAAAATATGACACAAAAAGAATTTATTAAAATGTATATTGAAAGTTTCTTAAACGGATCTAAAGAACTTTTAATAAAAAAAGCTGATACTAAAATTGTAAAATTCTATTTATTCAATGAGCAACCAATGAAACAAGTTGAAGGAATTTACAATTTATTTAAAGAATACTTAAAAGCAGGTCAATATCAATTTAATTAAAAATAGGGGGTTATAAAAAAATGAATAAAAGTGATAAAGAAAATTTAAGTAAATGCTTGGAAGATTTAAACCAAATCAATGAAAGCATCGAAGAAGAAATCAACTTCTTAGTAAAAGAAATTATTGGTGGGGGTTCAAAAAACGAACCTTCACTAAATGTAAGAATGTTTCATTTAACTGAAACACAAGCAAGATTAAAAGTAGTTATTGAAAGATTAAAAGGAGAATAAAATGGCTTACGAAGTTAAAAATCAAACAAAAACAAATGTAAAAATTAGCGATTTAATCGCATCTAAGGGTGCTAAAGAATTAGCAGGAAGCTTACAATTAACACCAGTTCAAATCCAAAAAGCAAATTCAGCTGCATTAACATTAAGCACAAATTCAATGTTAAGAAATTGTGCTCCTGCATCTATCTTAAAATATGTATATGAAGTTGCTAGATATAACTTCTCAAGAGATGACTGCGTTTATCCTGTTCCTTATGGAAACTCAATTCAAGCCCAAATTGGTTATAAAGGCTTTAGAGAACTTGCTTTAAAGAGTGGGGCTTATTTAGATGTAAACGCTCAAGTTGTAAAAGAATGCGACACAATTAAAAGAGATGCAACAACAGGCAAAGTAAAAGTTATATTTGAAGAAGATTTTGACAAAGCTGAAAATTCTAAAATTCGTGGTTATTATGCTTTTGCTCAAGACAAAGAAACAGGAGACATTATAAATTCAGTTTATTGGAGCAAAAAGAAATGTGAAGAACATGGGAAGATGTTCTCAAAAACTTATAATTCGTTATGGGGGAAGAATGAATATTCATTCAACAAAATGGCATTAAAAACAGTTTTAAAACAACTATGCAACGAATTAAAAACAACACCTGAACTTGAAAGTGCTAAAAAATTAGATGGTTACGTTTATGGGCAAGGTTACAGCGACAACCCGCAAAACAAAAAACTCGAAACATCCACATTCGATAATGCATTTGATAATGTGTTTGAAGAACAACAAATTGAAAATACAGAGGTTATCGATGCTGAAGTTAATGAAGATGATTTAGATCCATTCACTAATGAAGATGATGCAAAAGTACTTCAAAAGTTAATCGATGAAAAGAAACAAAATAAATAATTAATAAGGGGGTTTCAAGCAACCCCCAAAGGAGAACAATATGGATGCAAAAATAAAAGCAATTTATAACAATTTAACTTTAAAAGAATTGTGGGAACGATACAATAGACTTATCAAAACAACAAATAAGTTATTAGACCAAAAAAGATATAAAACTTATTATGAAGTTAGCGAAGTTGAAAGTTATTGCTGGATGTTAATTCGTTCATTGGAGTTAATGAATGCGAAAGAAAGTAAATAGAGATGTTTATTTATCATTATCAAATGAAGAATTAACCATATTAAAAGACTATCTCGCATTTAATCATAAGATAGAAATTCAAAATTTTATGGGTTATAACTTCATTAAAATGAAGATTAAAACAGCAAGAGAAATTTATAATAATTTAACTTTTATGGGGGATGAAAAAAGTCTCCCAATAAAAGAAAAATTAAGAAAAGGAATTTATAAGGAGAACTAAAATGATTAAATATTACATCCACGACAACGCAACAGATGAAGAAGAAGAACTTGGCGAAAAAGAATTTTACGAAAGTTTAATTTATAACTATGAAGTCGCTAAAGAATATGGGGATGAAGTAGAACCACTCGAAAAAATCTTAAATGAATTCATTAAAAATAAAAATCACGATGAATACTTAAACGATTTTGTTTATATTAAGGAGACTAAATGACATTTAAAGAATTATTAAAAGATAAAAGACTTGAATGGGGCTTAACTCAAAAGCAAATGGCTAAAAAGTTAGATATACCATTAAGCACTTATAAATATTTAGAAATTTATGGGGGGTTTAGGGGCTCATATCCAAGTCCAACAACCATTCAAAAGTTAAGAAAAAAGAATGTATTTGATTATACATACAAAGAAATCATTCAAATTATTGATTTAGAAAGAAAGAAAGAAAGGAGAAAACACAACAAATGAGAGATTTAAATTCAAAGATTTTAACATCATTCACTTATGAAGAACTTTACATTTTAAAACAATGTTTAAAAGAAGTTCCAGGGTTAAATGATAAAGAAAAAGAGTTATTAAATAAACTTGATACGCTAACAAGCGAAGGAGAAAAATGGTTCTAATATGACTTATGAAGAATGTTGCAACGCATTAACTGAAATGCAATTAAAAAGTCTAGATTTAAAAGAGTGGGCATCTTATCTAGATAAATACGAAGATGATGATTTAATTACAATGTATTTAATCGCTTTAAATGGTTTCTCACAAACAAAACCAGAAACAATGGAGAATTACACTATTAGTTGCCATTTAGTCGCTATATCGCTTGTTATTGTTAAACGATTTGGCAAAATTAATGACTTCGAATTTGTAGACTTACAAGATGAAAACGACATACACGGAATTTAGATTTGAAAATCGTGATGAATGGCTAAATGCTCGCGGAATTGGTGGAAGTGATTTAGCAACTATAATGGGGGAAGGTAAATGGCAAACAATACAAGATGTATTTAATCGCTTATGTTACCCTGATAGATGCAAAAAAAATAATCTTGATAAAAATCCTAGAGTTCAAGAAGGTGCTCAAGCTGAAGAATTTATAAGAAATTTATGGGCTCTTGAGCATCCTAAATATAAAGTAATTGCACCGCCAAAAGGCAATTGGCTATTTGTTAAAAATAACAATAAATATATGACTGTGTCGCCTGATGGTTTATTAAATGAAGACTATACAGGGGCAATAGAAATAAAAGATGTAGAAGTATACAGCGAAAGACAACTACAAAATTGGAAAGATGCAGTAATTCCACCACAATATTTCTATCAAATTATGCAGTATTTTATAGTAATAAATACTATTCAAGAAATATATTTAATTGCTAGAATTAAAGTAATGAAAAATAAAGAGTTGGATCATGTGGAAGAATATAATTATCATTTCACAAGAAGTGAATTCAAAGACAAAATTAAAGAATGTGAAAAGGTAGAAAAAGCGTTTATTAAAAAATACATCATTCCACAAATTAGACCAAACAATGATTATTTAAAGGAGATATTATGTTAGGTTTGATTATTATATTTGTTCTAATTTTAATATTTATAGGATTTTTAATATTTCTTTGCATTAATAAAAAACAAGTAGAAAAAGAAGAATTAGAATTCTATAAAAAACACCGTGAGCAAAGCATAAAGCATTACGAAATGCTTGAACTTAAAGAAAAAGAATTAGCAATGAATGGAGAAAAATATCCTGGACAATTACAAGCAATTTTAGAATTGATAATTCATTTAATGGTTGAAATATCGCAATGCAATGAAAAAATACGAGAAATTGAAGGAGATAATGAATGACACCAAAAGAAAAAGTATTTAGTTATATTGAAAGCAATATAAAAAAAGAAAAAGATAAATTTGCTGTTGGAAGTAAAAACGAATTATATAAATGGGAAGATTTAAAAGAAGAATTATCAACTCATTATGTTGATAAAGATTACATTAATGAATTACATTTATATAAAAAATTTGTTGAAAGTGATAAAAATTATAAAGAATTATTTAAAGAATGGAGCAGTAAAAAATGAAACCAAGATTAACAATTTCATGGGGCATTATTCTAGTAGTAGCAATAATTGCAGTATTTCTAACATTTTGTAATTTAGATAGCATTGCGAGTATGTATTATAGAGAACATCAAATAGGCTTAGCAATTAGATATTGCTTTAGCATCAGGGGTTACATTCTAACAAATGTAACATTAATTGGTGCTTACATTATGAAATTAATTGAAATATGGGGAAAGGAAGATGATTAATAAAGTAATTTTATCAGGTCGACTTGTAAAAGATGTTGACTTAAAAAGAACAAAAGAAAATGATGCAGTTGCTAATTTTACACTTGCTACAAGTTATTACACTAAAGAAGATCCAAAAGGCGCAACTTATGTAGATTGCACAGCATTTAGTCAAATAGCTGAAACATTAGCAAAGTATACAAAAAAGGGCTCATATGTTTATGTAATTGGTAGAATATATAAAACTTGCTACAAGACAAAAACTAACGAAAATCGCTATAAAACTATTGTTGTTGTAGAAAGTATCGACTTACCACCAACACAAGCAACTTCAACTCCTAAAAAAGAAGTTGAAGAAAGAAAAGACATCATATTTAATGATGATGACTTACCATTCTAATATGAGCACATTTGAGATATTAACATTAATATTATTTGCTTTATTAGTAATGCCATATTTGGTTACTAACATAGTAGTAATTATAATGTGCTTTAAATATGCGAAGGAGAGTAGACATTGTGATTAAAGTATACACACAAACTAAATATATTGAATTCGCAAGCATTGACCATTTATCAGTAATTCCAACGGGGAGTTATTTCATCTTAGAAAATGCAAACACCAACTATTGGACTATAAAATATTACAACTCTGATACTAGCATTTATGATATTTTAAATGATAAAGTAACGGGCATTCGAGCAACGATTTCAAAAGAAGATGCCGACAAATTACTTACAATGTATGATTACATCATTTGGAAAAACATACCATTAAAAGGTGGAACTGATATTTTAAAAAATGTAGATGTTCCAATGAGCAAAGATGATGTATTAAAAAAGGCAAAGCAAGAACTCAAGATTATGAAAGAAAAAGATGAGTTATACATTTACAAACACTATGCTAAAAATCAGGGCAAAATGAGTGTTAAAAGACTAATTAAGCAGGGCAATAGATTTGTAGAAGGCGAGTTATTAAGGCTAGATTAAAGGCGATATAGAAAGATTTTTACTAGAAAGGTTAATTTATACCAAGTATAGAAAAATCTTTCTTAAAAGGAGAATAAATGAAATATGGTTTACCTTATATGGGCAGTAAAAATGCTATTGTTCCATATTTAATAAAATCAATTCCAAATGCAGATAACTTTTATGATTTATTTGCAGGGGGTTGTGCTGTAACACATGGAATGTTACTAAATAATAAATACAAGCATTATGTGATTAATGATTTAAACGCAGGTATCACGCAACTATTTCTAGATGCAATAAATGGCAAATATAAGAACGAAAAAAGGTGGATTTCAAGAGAAGATTTTTTTAAATTAAAAGACACCGACATTTATGTTCAAATGTGTTGGAGTTTTGGAAATAAAGGAACCAGCTATTTATATGGAAGGCATATTGAACCTTGGAAGAAAGCATTACATTATGCAAGAGTGTTTCACGATAATTCATTATTACAAGAAATGGGCATTATTAGTGATGGTTCAAGAATTGATATAAAAAAACATGAGCAAGAATACAAGCAAAAATACATTGAATGGTATTTAAAAAACTATGAACCAACCGACAAAGAAAGCAAAAGACTTTATGAATTAGAAAGTTTAGAAAGGTTAGAAAGTTTACAAAGGTTAGAAAGTTTACAAAGGTTAGAAAGTTTACAAAGTTTAGAAAGTTTTAATCTATCTTATGAACAAGTTCCAATTAAACCAAATTCAGTGCTTTATTGTGATATCCCTTATGAAAATACAGCTCAATATGTTGTTGGTGCATTTGACCATAAAAAATTCTATGAATGGGCATCAAAACAAAGTGAACTTGTAATAATTTCAAGTTATCATATAAGTGATGATAGATTTATGGAAATTGATTACATTAAAAAAAGAGTATTGCTTAATAGTGCTTATCTAGATGAAGGGGTAAGTAAAAATGAAAAGTTGTTTATTCCAAAACATCAAAAAGCACTTTATGAAAAAATGATGAATAGGAAAATTCAAGATATTGAGCATTTTGAACAATTAAATTTATTTTAAAAGGTAAAAAATATGAAATTAGAAAATGTGCATTGTCTATTTGAACAATCAGGAACATTTAAAAATGAATTCAAGAAATTAGGTTATAATGCATTTGATTATGATATTCTAAACGACTTCAATGAAACTGACTATGTAATAGATATTTATAATGAAATTGAGAATGCATATTCAGAGAGAGAGAGTATATTTGATAAAATAACTTCAAATGACTTGATATTTGCCTTCTTTCCTTGCACGAGATTTGAGACACAAGTGCTATTAAATTTTAGAGGCGATAATAAAGGTATGCAAAAATGGAGCGACACTAAAAGACTTGAATATGATTTAAAACTTCAAGAAGAGCTGAATTTGAATTACAATATAATTACAAAATTAGTGCTTGTATGTTTAAAAAGAAACATTAAACTTGTAATTGAAAATCCATATTCCACACAACATTATTTAATTCAAAGATGGGCACTTAAACCAAAAGTTATAATTCAAAACAGAAGGGAATATGGGGATTATTATATAAAACCAACAATGTTCTATTTTGTGAATTTTGAGCCTAGTAACAACTTTATATTCGAGGCAAGAGTGCAACATCCAAAGAAAGTTATTAGCAAAGTTAATAACCAAGTTGAAAGAAGTTTAATATCAAAAGATTTTGCAAATCGTTTTATACGAGAATTTATTTTAAAAGGAGATGAAAAATGAAATGAAGTACAACAAGCAAAAACGAGAAGAAATTAAAGAGAAGTTAAAAACGGATCTAATTTCACTCAAAGAAATTAAAGAAACTTATAATGAGTATTTATCACAAAAAGAAATGAACACTTTATGGAACATCTATAGTGATTTATGCTCATATTATAAGGAAATAACTAAAAACAGCGAGTATTTGGAGAAAAGAAAATGACGCTAGATAGTTTAATCGACGCATACGAAAATCTTGCTAAACTTTACCTTATGCGTGGTAAAAATGAATGTGCAAGAATTTATAGTGCGGTCGTTGATGATTTAAAAGCATTAAAGGAGAAAGAAGATGAAAATAGAGTTGAACGATAAAGAAATAGAACTATTAATCAATTCTTTAGAAACTTATCTTGATTGCATTAACTTTGTTGATAGAACATACAAAAGCGAAATGGTGCAAAAGAAAACACAAGAAATAATTATTGATACAGCATTATTAAGTAATAAATTATATAAAGAAAAGGAGAAAGAAGATGTTTAATTTATATCATTCTTATAAACCTGTTGGAACAGTAGTTTACTATGTAAAAGGTGCTAGATTTACAAACACAAATTCACATTTACGAGATGGCAAAGAAAAAGCAAAATTCTATGCAATGCAAAACTCATTAAGTGAAGATGATATTATAAAGTTCGATAGCATTCTTGAATGTGATAGATACGAATATTTAAAAGAACTTGAAGATAAAAAGATTATTTCACATTTAGAACATCATAAAGTTATTGAATTAATACCTGAATTCATTAACGCAAACGGCGATACAATTCCTGCTTTAACTTACAATGCTGATTTTGTCTATAAGCAATATGGTCAAGTAATTGTTGAAGATGTAAAGGGTGCGAGTTTATTTCAAGACACAAGATTTGAGGCAGTTAAGCAAGTGTTCGATTATAAGTTCAAAGACAAAAATATTTATCTCAAAATCATTATTAAACGTGATGGAGAATTTGTAGAGTGGCATATGGGCGAAGTTAAAAAATCTCGAAAGCTGATTAAAAAACAAAGTGACAAAAACAAAGAATTAAAGAAGGATCTGCACGATAGAGAAATAAATGCGAGAAAACTTGAAAGAGAAAAAGCACGATATTTAGAATTAGTTAAAAAAGAAAAAAAATCTAAATTAACAAGTACAGAAAAAAAGCGTATTCAAGAATTAACTAAGATTTTAAAAGAAAAAGGTGTATTAATAAATTAAGTGTGCTATTATTAATACATAACCAAATAACAAAGGTTATTCGTAAGGTTATGTTTTGTAGAAGGGACATGATTTTATGAGGTAATATACCCCGATAAATTTAATTTTATCATTCCTACTATTGGGGGAATTAAAATCGACTAATGGAGTTCTTAAATCAAATATCACGTTGGGCATTTGTTAATTTTTATCCTTTTTTTCCTAAAATCACAAAAATAAAAATAATAATAAAATTTCTAGATATTTGAAAGTTCGTACTAAACGAACTTTTTTATTTGTGATATAATAATGTTGTATCCTCCTTTAGGTATTCTTTACATTTTATTAATTCACGATACAACGATTGACCGAAATAGTAGTTATTGCAGTAACTACTATTTTTTTTGCAAAATAAAAAGCATCACATGTGATGACTTTGTGCGTGATGCTTTCTCTTTAAGTAAACGATAATTAATTCTAGGGGGTAGAATTCAGTTATCTTGTAAATATCTTAATTCTTTTCTTTTGCTTTTTCAACTCTTTTGTCTAAAACATAATTAATAAATTCTTCTTGTTCGCCTTTAGATTGTTCATAAGTCCATTTTGGCATAGGATTTACTACAATTGCAATTGTCCAAGATAAAGTGCAAACACATAAAACTTGTATTAATTGTTCTATTGTATCTCTTGCACAATATAAGCAATAAATAACAAAAACTAACGGAAGGATTAAGCATACTACTCCTTTAACAATTTGCTTAAAATAAGAGTATTTGCGACTATGCAAGACATATCTAACAAGTAAGATACTAAATACAAAGAATATAATTCCAACAAGTAGAGCCCATCCACTTAATGAAATTTTATTTACTTGATGAAATAACCCATAGCGATAATTAATGAAAACAATTGGAACGACTAATGAGCAAATAACCCAAACAGCAAATCTAATCCAAAAATATAATTTAGTTTTATCTACTTCTTTCTTTTCATCCATTTTTGTCATCTCCTTTAAATTCTATTTTATTGTGCAAATCTATCTGATCCATTGCAATTTTATTTTGCTCTTTTACATATTCGGCAAATTCTTTTTTAGCGAGTTCTTGTTCGCTTAATGGTTTAAAATCTTTATCACTAGCAAATCTTTTGTGAACATCGATTTTATCTCTAATGTATTCAGCATCAATATCATTCATTTGACCGCCTAACATAAATCCAACAAAGCCCGCACTTGTAAAGCTGAATAATCTAGTAAATAATTTCATAAATGTTTCACCCATTGTTTGAGTATCATTTGTTGGAACTAATGCACCAAAAATTAATCCTGATGCTAAAACGATTAACGATTTAGTAAAGACTGAATTAATAACTGTATAAGTCTTTTTCTTTTGTTGGTTAGCAAGTTTTTCTGATGTAGTTTTATCAACATCAATTTTGCTTAATTTACGATATGTATCAGGGGTAACAAAATTAATAACCCATTTCCCATCCAAAATTTCTAGAATTAACTTATATTGTTTTTTAGTTAATTGCCTAAAATAGATTTTATCGCCTCCACTTCCCTTTGTCATAGGTTGTTTTAACAAGGTTTTAAGTTCATTACGCGATAATTCAAAGTAATGTGTATTTTCTATACCTGCATTCCTTAAAAGTCGTTTATAGCGGTCTTTTTGGTCTTGTGGCTCTAATACTCTTCTAATCCATTGGTCGAATGCAACGATTTTAGTATCAATTAATGTTTCGATACTTCTATTAAAATCAACTATTGCTCTTGCAAGTTTAGATACAGGTTGCGCCTCATTATAAGATTGTCCTATCATCAACAAGCAAACTTCTCCAAGAACAGTTAAAGCAATGATAATCATTTCATCGCTTATAAAACCTGCATCATTCCATTGCTTAGGATCTATTGCTAAAGGAACAATAGAACATACAAAGATAATTGCAACACCTAAAAGTAAGGCGCTAACACCTAATATCATTTTTTTATTAAGATATTTTTTAATTTGTTCGCTTGTTGTTAAACCTTCTTTCATAAAACTATAATTCCTTTATCTTATCAAATAGAAATAAGCACACCCATATAATACCATATAAAATTACACCTGCATAAACCCATAGAGCCCAACGACTAGTAAACCAACCAAGTACATCATAGCCAATCATAATGTAGCCAATTAATAAACCAAGTAATGCAAGTACGATTAAAGCAATTAATACGATAGTGAATATTTTATTTCTTAATTTCATTTTTTTCATAAAGTTAACTAGATACTAACGCCAGTATCTTCTTCCTTATGATTTTCAATAATAGCATCAACTGTACTATTTGTTTCTTCTTCCTTTGCTTTCTTTTCTTCAACTTCTTTATTGATAACTTCTTTTGCGGTATCAATATCGACTTTTTCTACAACACCAAGTCTAGAAATTAAATCTAAAATTGCAATTCTACTTTCAGGTGTGTTTTCTTGTGATAAAGCAGCAACTTTTGCTAAAAGAGATAAAACTTCATTTTGTCTTTCAGCAGTTTTTGTGAGTGATGTAATAGCACTTTCTAATTGTGCTTTCACGCTTTCATCTACTTTGTCGCCAAGTTCTTTCATAATTAAAGTTTTAACATTTTCAGCAGTTAATGTGTTTGACTTAGATAATTGAACGACCTTATAAATTAAGCCAATAATTGTGCCTGCATAAGTGATCCAAGTCATAATCATTGCGACTTGCGAAGGTGTAAACCATTGTTCTAACCAAGCCTTCCAATCAAAACTTGCATCTTCTTTTTTAGTGTCATCAGTTGATGTGTCAGGTGTAGTTTCTTGTGTAGGTGGGGTTGTTTCATCTTCAGTTGTAAGTGGGGCGAATGTTAATGCTCCAATAAGCAATAAATTTTTAATCATATTTAATCTCCTTTACTTGCTTGTATATTTCTTGACTGCCATTGCTAAATCGTAAATTGATTTATTAATTTCAGCTTTGAAATCTTTTTCTTCTTTTGCTTTCATTTTTATATAATTTTGAAAGTTGTTATTTGCTTTTTCTTTAAGTTTTTTGTAATCATCTTCACTTGTAAAATCCAAAACATCACAAACAAACATAGGATTACCTTCCAAATCATAAATTACAGCACATTTTTTATAAAAATTATTCATATTTCTCTCCTAAAGTTTACTCAATGTATAAGTTGTTGAAGTAAAAGTAAGTTTGTAATGTTCGCCTGTAAAGTGATAAGTGCTTAATACCGAATAAGTTATTGTTGCGCTACCATCACTATTAACAACTGTGGAAGTTGGAGTAGAACTTTGGTCGTATTCTTTTGCTAAAATATGATATTTAACTCTTATAATTTCGGCATTTGCTAAAACTTGCTTTTGAACACTTGTTAATGTATAAGTGCCTACTTTATCTTCAAAATCAAATATATTCCATAAAGGCATGTATGTTTCACTCATTCTAAATATTTCTCCTTTAATTTGTAACAATTAGTCCACTTTAGCCAACCTTTATAGAAAATTTTGTCTTTTCTTCTATAAAATCTTTTTAAAATAGACTTTCTTATCATAATAATTTTACTATAAAATCTATAACCTAACATAGATATTTTTCTTTCTTTAGTTTTGTAGATTATAGTTTTTTTGTTTAATTCTAATTTCAAAAATTTTAATTTATCTTCAATTTCACTTAAAAGTTTAATTAATTCTCTTTTGTTATTGCCAAGTATCAAGAAGTCATCAACATAATTTGCTACTAATTTTGCTTTATGCTTTTTGCAACTTACTTTTAAATCACTCACAAAATTAGTTAAATAGAATAATGCTAAATACTGACTTGTAATACTTCCAATAGGCAAATTTTCGCCAAAATTATCAAGTAATTGTTTCGCTAATTCTAGAAACTTTTTATCTTTAATAATTTTGCTTATTTGCTCATAAAGAATTTTGTTGTTAATATGCTCATAATACTTTTTAATATCGAATTTTAGAAAATATCGATACTTGTTTTTGCTTACAATTTTATGAATATATTTAACTCCTTTATGAACTCCTTTATTTGGGCAATTTCCAAAACTTTCATAATTAACTTTTGAAAGAATAATATCTTTAAAACCACATTCAAGAAATAAATAATCTATACATTGATTTGGAAAAAATGGGGCACTACATATTTTACGAGTTTTGCCATACTCATTTATGATAAAGTAATTACATTTTTTGAATTCATATTTATCATTTAAGACCATTTGAAAGAGTTTTTTTGAATAATAATCTAAATTATCAAGCACTCTTTTTACTCCTTTCCTGTGCGTTTTATGTTTACTTGCTTTTAAGATAATTTCACGACATTTTTCTAGTGTGATATTTTTATAAATTAAATTTTTATATGTTTTCATAATTTTTGTTTTTCAAAATATGCCTATTACATATTCGATATTTCACTACTAATGTAACCTTCTTTATTCGGCACTGATTTCGCCACTGTGGGCAGGTTTCGGGTGTTCGTAAAGATATTTTATCTTTACTAATTTTGAAGGCGAGAGCCGTAGTTGGAGTTCGTGTTAGACCACGAGTTGTTGCAGTTCAAGTAGAACAACCCGTTGTTCGAGTTCGCACTGTTAGCACCCAAACCGAACTGACAAGGCTCTCACACCCTGCACCCCGCAATTATCTTGCGATTAAATATATTTATAAAAAAAAGAAGTTGTAAGGGGGAATTGACTTTGCACCCCCTTACTAACCCCCTAAAGAAGTGATTTGGAATGAAGGCGAGAGCCGCAGCTGGAGCCCGTGTAAGACCACGAGACGACGCAGAGCAAGGAGAACAACCCGAGGAGCGAGTCCGCACCGTCAGCACCCCACCAAGTTGAATTTGGGGAATTCGAACTATTATAGTAAAATGCATCACAATAATAAGTTGTAGAACTTCCACCGCTTAATGATTTTGGGAATATAGATAATGCAGGTTTGCCACTTACATAATACATTTTTGAAATGTAAGAACCACTAGAACTACTAGTTGCATTACTTAATGTGGTTTGATTTGTAGTAATTCCACTTGCATAATCACTAATTTTATCAGCCCAAGAAACTGAACTTGCAGTCAATGTGCTACCACTTCTAAAGACAACACCATCGACAAACTCAAGACCATTTCCAACAATATCTTCAATGCCAAAAATTTGTGTTCCTGAGCCTGTTGCACTACCATACGAACGATAAGATAAAATATTTTCAGCGTTTGTTGTTGCATAAGCACACATGCACATAATTTGAGCAGTGAATACAGCACACCAGTCCGTTTGATGATAATTTGCACTATTATTTCTAGCATAAGTTCTATAATTATCGCCTGTTGTTGAATAAGTAGGAGTTACACCACTTTTTGAACATAATTTCGAACTTGATACATAACCTTTATATTTTCCATAAAAAGCATAATCAATTTCGTTGCCATCTTTGTCTTTAAAGTATGGGTTTAAGAAATATGAACTATCGACTTTATAGTGTGATAATTTATAAGTTAAAACTCCACTACTATCACTTGTGATACAAACATAAAACTTTTTTAATTTAACAAAATGGTTTCCTAATGAGTCGGTTACATCTTTATCAGCAACAAAGAAATCTAATATTTCATCACTTGTTGCTGTTTTAGATTGATTTGCATATGTTCTTGTAAGTGTAGGAGATGAACTCCCCACACCTGAAATACCAAAAACATAATTTTCTATTGTAACAGATGTTGTGCTTGGTTTTTTATCTTTTTGAGTAGATTTTCCAAACATACAATTATCTATATTGATAAGTAAATCTGACATATTTTTCTCCTTTTAAATTGTTGGGAAGGCAGTTAATAATGAAATAGTTTCTTGCCCTGATTGTGAAATATCTTTTCCATTAACTGTTAAAGTACCTGTTACAGCAAGTCCACTTGTACTAAATGTAGCAATATCTACAGGACTTGTAGGTTGTCCACTTGAAGATGTATAAGTTTGAATTTTTAACTTGCCACTTTCAGTATTGTAGCCTTTTGCACTTTCACTATAATTAGCATTAGGTAGCATAATTTGACCTGTGAAAAGTTGCATAAATACACCACGAGTAAAGCAACTTGATTTACCAATACCATTAGCAATATCAGTCCAAGTTGGGCAATATGAAGCGTGAGTGAATTGAGATTCATTTGTAAACCTTGCTATACCTGTGAAAGTTTTTGATCCACTGACTGTTTGAGCGCTAGTTAAGTCAACAGCATTCCCATCTTTAGCAGTTTGTGATGTATATGTTCCACTACAAGTTGTGCTTGTAACATTAATCACAGAACTATAATTTGTAATATTGTTTGAAACATTAGCACTGAAACTACCTTTTAATGTATATGTTGAGTCAGCAGTTTTTTGAGCATTTAAATCAACACTTGCTAAACTTGTATCACTTGGAACAAATACAATTCTTTGGTTATTATTAATTGCACTTAATAATTCACTAATTGTTAAACTTGTAAATGTAATAACACCTGTTGTTGCAACACTACCTTTAACAATGAATGCGCTTCTTTGATATGTACTAGCAATGTTATTCCCATTTTCATCCTGAACAGCCTTTGTTGCTTTTTGAACAGCATTAGATCCAATTGTTGAAATAATTGCTGTTGCTGTATTATCAACTTTTGATTTTAATTCAGTTTTTGTTGCATAAGTAGATGTAATAGTATTACCACTAGCATCAGCAGTTGCACGATTAACGGCGGTTGTACCTAATTTAGAAACAATGTTAGTTGCTGTAAAATCAGCACTATTCATTTTTGAACTTAAAGCGGTATTTGTTGCATAAGTTGTAGTGATGTCATTTCCGTTTTTATCAGCTATTGCTCTTTTAACACTTGTTGTGCCTAAAGTATTAACAATGTTTGTTGCTGTGAAGTTATCTTCATCAAATTTTGTATCTAAAGCATTTATAGTTGCATAAGTTTCAATAATGTTATTTCCATTAGCATCGCTTGTTGCTCTATTTACAGGACTATCAGCAATTAAATCAATAATGCCTTCACTAGTAAAGTCTGCTGTACTTACTTTTTCACTTAATCCACTTTCTAAAGCAGTTTTAGTAGCGTATGTAGTAGTTATTGTGTTACCGCTTGCATCTTTTGTTGCTCTATCAACAGCATTAGTACCAAGTTTATTAATGATACCTGTTGCTGTAAATTCGCTAACATTTAATTTAGTTCCTAAATCGCTAGCAAGTTCATTTTTAGTCGCATATGTATCAGTAATTACATTGCCTGAGCCGTCCTTATTTGCTTTATTAACAGCGGTTGTACCTAAAGCAGTGTTAATACCTGCTGCTGTAAATTCGCTAACATTTAATTTACTTGATAATGAAGTTTCAACTTCACTCTTTGTAGCATATGTAGTATTAATTACATTTCCCGCACTATCTTTAGTCGCTTTTTGAACAGCATTTGTACCTAAAGTATTTAAAATAGCGGTTGCTGTAGCATCTAATTTAGATCCTAACTTTGTATCAACTTGAGTAATAGTGTAATAACTATCAAATTTAGTATTTAATGTAGCAAATTTCCCGTCTACATATTCAATTTTTGCATAATCGCTTAAATCGACTTGAGTTTCCCCAAATTCTTCCCAAGCATCATCGACATAAATATACTCTTTATACTTATTTTGAAGTTCGCCTGAACTACTAATAGGAACTAAATAAATTGTTGCTTGTTCTCCAACTGTTGGAAGTGTATCAATTTTAATAATATTTAATACAGGGGTTGGGTTTGCTTTAGCATATAAGATGCCATTTTTAATATAAACATTTGCTAAATTACTAACATCAGTTGTTGGAATAGCATAAGCTACACCTGCTTTTTCATCACTCATAAAATCAGTAAATTTTACATAATTTGCATCATTTGTAAGTTGAGATAATGCTGTAGGGATTTCGCTTGTATTTGCTTTGGTGCTTAATTTACTATCAGTTGTTGTCTTATCGTAATAATTAGTTAAGTTACTAACTGAATTTTTAATATAACCTGCATCATTTGTAAAATCACTAACATTTGTAGGAATATCAGCTTTTGTAATTTTGCTTGCTAATAATGTATTTAAAGTATCAGTATCAGTATAATTTATTAAGCCTGAAACATCTTTTGTAATGTAATTAGTATCGTTTGCAAAAGCACTTAATTTAGTTGGAATATCAGCTTTTGTAATTTTGCTTGCAAGAGCCTTATTAATATCAGTTGTAAGCATATAATACTTTAAGTTATTAACATTAGCATCGATGAACTCTGTATCATTTAATAATTCTGATAATTTAGTAGGAATGCTAGTTTTATCTGCTTTTTCTTCAAGTAAAGCATTTAAAGTAGTAGTTGTAGTGTAGTTTTCTAAATTTCCTACTGATTTTGTAATATAACCACTATCATTAGTTAATTGTGAAGTTTTAGTTGGAATATCACTAGGGTTTGCCTTAGCATTTAACTTTTCATCAACTGTGTTTTTATCATAATAGTTAACTAAATCAGCAACCGAATTTTTAATATAGTTTTCATCATTGCTTAATTGAGATACTTTAGTAGGAATGTCAGAATTATTTGCTTTATCACTTAGTTTAGTATTAACTTGAGTAATAGTATAATAATTAACTAAATTAGTTACGCTATTATCGATGTAATTTTTATCATTAGCGAGTTGGGATACTTTTGTAGGTATTTTATTTTCAACTGCTGTAATATTTGTAGCATTAGTTTCGATGTTAGTTTTTAACTCATTAATAGCGCCTACAACTTCTTTACTTGTGGTTTTTAATGAAACATCCGTTTTACCTTGCTTTTCATTAATTGCACTTTCAAGACTTGTATCTTTTGCTTTTAATTCATTAATAGCACCTACAATTGTTTTGCTTGTAGTTTCTAAAGATGTGTCACTCTTATTTTGTTTAGAAGTGTCTAAATTACCAATATTAGTTTTGTTTTCATTAATAGCGCCTACAATAGTTTTGCTAGTTGTGTTTAATGAACTATCACTTTTATTTTGCTTATTAGTATCAAGTGTAGAAATGCTTGTTTTATTCTCATTAATAGCCCCTACAATTGTTTTTGAAGTAGTGTTGAGTGAATTATCAGTCTTGCTTTGTTTTGTTTCTATATTAGCCTTATTTTCATTAATAGCGCCAACTATAGTTTTATGAGTTGTTTCAAGTGTGCTATCTTCAATAGTTTGATAATCACTTAAATTTGACTCATCTTCTAAAATTTCATAATAACCGAATTCGCCTGTATTAGTATCAAGTTTCTTTGAAATCCAATAATCAGGTGTTTTCTTTGCTCTAATGTTAATTGAGTCGCCTTCATTAAAACCTGTTCCATCATCTTCTTTTAATGCTTTTTTCATTGCATCATAAGTATCAAAAATATGAACTTTTGCTTTACCACTAGCAAGAGAATAAGCACTATCAGCTTTATTTTGAGCACTTAAAATTGCTAAATCTTGCTCGCTGTGTTTTTTAGTTGCATCAGTTTTAGTTTCATAAATTGAACTAGCATCATCTTTATTTAAGTAAATCTCACTAGCACCTTCTTTTGAAAGATAAGTTGAACTAGCATCTTCTTTGCTTAAATAAGTTTCCTTAGCACTTTCAATTTTTAAATATTCTTTTTTAGCATCTGCAATTTTTAAATAATCTTCAAGAATTTTGCTAGAAATAAATGTCTTATTAGCATCTTCTTTTGAGTAAACTTCTTCTTTTGTATAATATAAGTCACTAAAACTAACATTTCCTGCAAGTGTTGAAGTATCTTTTAAAATTAAAGTTGTAGTTAAAACACCTGTTAAAAGAGTATTTTTGACTTCTTTAACATCATATTTATCAATGTAACCTTTTAAAGTTGATACTTTTGACTCTGATAAATCACTTTTTGAAAGCCCTGTATATTCCCAAATTTCGCTCCAATTTGTTGGTGGCGGAACTATAGTTAAGAATGTGTCGGTTGCTTTCGCTTTATAACGCATTTCGTAATCATCTTCGCCATTACTAATAAGTACATGTTCACTTTCTCTAATGTCACTAATGTCATCTAATGCGTGCCCTAAAGTGTCATACTTTCTAATTAAATGCGTATCATAAGCATTTAAATATGTTGAAAGCAAACTCATAAAAGACTCATATTGAGCCTTTGTAATTGGTGCATCATAAGTACTATCTAAAGTAGTAGCATTAACCATAATTTTGAATGGGTATGAATAAATCATAACTCCACCTGCATTATAAGTTCTTGCTACCGCTTTTAGAATTCCTGCATAAGTTAAAACTGCACTTGATAAGTAAACACGATAACCATTATAAGTTACATTGTCTACAACGAATTGTTTTTGCGTTCCTGCAAGTTGAACAGTATCGCCGTTTGGTAGTTCAAAAAAGCAATCAGCAGACCATTTACCAATTTCGGTATCAAGTAATGCCATATCAATGTAATTAGCATTATTAGATCCTTGATTTACAAACTCATCAGTGTATGCTTTTTTAATTGAACCATCTTTGTTTCTAATTAAATACATAGTTTTTTAATCTCCTTTTACTTATATTATAAACGCGAATGTGATGTAAAAATATAAAAAGTTAAGTTATCATTAATTAATAAATCTTGATTAGCACTAATTAAAATGTTGTTATCTTCATCACAAATAGCCCAAGAAACGATTTTTTTGTTAAGTTGATAAATTGAACTTCCTTTATAAATTTGTAGTTTTAAAGCCATTCTACCTACACTACTATAAACATAATTAACATTAACACTAAATGTTCCGTCTTGCTTATCTCCTAATGCATATTTATCAAGAATGGAATATTTTTTGCTATCACTAATGAATAATCTTAATTCTTTTTTGTTAATAGCATTAGCAATTAAACCATTGTATTTAATGAATTTTTCGCCTATATAAATTTCTTGATTTTCATAAGGCAAGCATATTAATTCATAGTTCATAGCGAATGTTTCATTAGGTTTTTTGTAATAATTTAAACTTTGAAAAGCGCCATATTTAGCTGAATTTGCGATTAAGTTGTCATCAACTTGCGGTAAATTGTCGGTTGATATTTCGTTTAATTGATGATAGAAATCGATGTTAATTGTATCCGCAAAACCATCATCGCTAGTGTATAAAATATATTTAGAATACCAAGCATTTAATGTGTCATCGTGCTTAAAATTGCTATTTGCACTAATAGGGCTATTAAAAGCGACTTCATAACATAAAGCATTGCCACTTCCATATTGGAGTAAAGGTAGCCAAATATTGCCAAATTTTTCATTGCTTGTCCCATCATAATTCATAGTTGAACAAGAGCAATAATCGATGCAATATTTGTTGTTTGGGGTTAATCTAAATGTATCTTCAATACAACTTTGCATAAATGTTGCATATAAATGAATACTAGTAACTGCTGAACTTGTAGGTTCATCAAATGAAAAATATAAATATTCTTTGTAAACATCTTCACTTCTTAAAGTTAATGAACTATCAACTTCATTAAATCTTTTCTTTTGGTCAAGTGATATAAATTGTGATAATTTATTAAAGTTCTTTGTGTATTGAATTGTAGAAAATACAAAATCTCCAAAAACGCATTCGTCTACTTTAGTTGCAATGTATCTTTCTCCATTTTCATAATATAATGAGCCAACTTTAATACGATTTTCACTTTTTGAAAATTTTTCAGTTCTAACTAAAGTATCAACCCCCGTTTTTACACTCATACCTAATAAATTTAAACCGGTCTTCATGATGTCGCTAGCACCTTGTCCAATATCTAATCTTTCAGCTCCGTTGAATTTATTTTCTAACCCTTCAATTAACAAACGACCATTTGAAAGCGTTTCATATTCGATTTGATATTTTACTTGCTCATAAACTTTTTGAAAATCAGGTGTCACACCTACTTCATTCATTGTGTAAATATCAGCTTGTCGATAAACACCAAACATTTTTCTAATTGAACTTTTAATAACACTAGGCATTACATAATCATTAGTAACAAATTTTTTATAAGTAGTTCCGACATTTATATATTTTTCTTTTTGACTAAAAACTAAACAATTTTGTTTAACAAGTGGAATATCATCAACATACACACTTGTAATAGGATCTATATTATCTAAATTAACATATAAATCTTGTGCAATAACATTTTCAGTAATATCTATAAGTTTGTTATATGTAATAGAAAAAGTGTCGTGTGTAGTAATCGAGCCTGAATAAGATTGAACTTTTAAAGTAAAAGAATTAACATAAACTTTCACACTTCTCAAATTGTAAATTGAATTGTCAACACGCATAATATAATTGTCTGTATTATCAACAATACCAATTTCTTTACTTTGAACATTTGAATATGTTTTTTTAGTTGGGTAAGTTAATACATTGTTTAAACTTGCATTTTGAAAGTCAGTAATAAAACCATTTACATATCTTTGTTCACTCATTGCAATTTTTGCATCACTTTCTTTAGTTTCTACAATTTCTCCATTGTTATCATTGAAATAGCGAATGTCTAGAACATTCTCTTTAGTTAAGACAGGATAACCGTCTAAATACATAAAGATTTGTTCTAAACATTCGAATAAATTACATTGAGTAAAAGTCAAATTTGGAGCAATGGTATTTTTTAAAATATCATAGAATTCTCCACTTGTTGGTAAATCATAAATATAATTGCTCATAAATTCTCCTTTTAGTTGCTTGTTGCAGGAATAGTTATAGTAGTCGTATCACTATTTAAATATTCAGTATCGCTAGTTGACGTTTTGTAAGTCATTGCATTAATTGTTCTAGCAGTTGTAGATAAGTAATCAATGTAGAAAGTGTATGATCCATTAGCACTTAAAGATTGAGTGTCGCTAACTTCCCCACTAATGTAGCAAGCAACACTTATATTATCACTATTAGTAATTGTTACTTTGTATTTTGAAGAGAAAGCACCTGTACCCTGTGCATAAGTAATAACAGGTTTTTTTAGTTGAATTGTTGTTTTACTAGGTTTAGCAACTGTTGTGCTTGCTGTATCACTTCTAATATCGTAACCATTATAGAAATAACCACTCATTGTATAACTTGTTTCGCTATCTTGCCAAATATGAGTAATATTCATATATTGCCCACCTGCAATAACGGTGCTGTTATAAGAAAATGTAGCATCATGTGAACTATCATTGTAGACAGTAAAGACAATCTTGTCACTTGAATTTACATATTCAATTCTAGGTGTTGAAAGTTCAATAGGTCTAGTAAATGTTTTGGTACTACTTGATGAATAATAACCACTTGCACTAAATGTAATTGTTACACTTTGAGTTGAACCACTCCAAGTATAAGTAAATGTTGTTGAACTATTACGACTAATTGATGTTAATGTTCCTTCACTATCAGTAGCAGCAACTGTTACTAAATTCTTGTTTGTAACTTTAACTGTAAAAGATGTGCTTGTGGAACTTTGTAACTCAATTACAGGTGCTACCAATGTTACTTTCTTATAGAAAGTCTTTGAACTTACCCCACTATTTGAATAAGTTGTACTATGTGAAGTAGATATGAATGCACCATAAATCGTTAATGAAGTATCACTACCCCAAGGCAATGTTTCATTTTTTGAGCTTGAAATTGAACTAATAACATAATGGTCGGTTGCATTTTCGATGTCTTCAAAACTTGTAGGAACTTCATTTGGATTAATAACATAATACAAACTAACTGTATCAGAGTTAGTATTAGTTACTTTCATAACTAAATTTGACTGAGTTTGAGAATATTCACTAAATACAGGACTATCAAGTTCTCCACCTACAATGTAATTATATGTGATAGTTGTATCTTGCAAAATTTTAAATGAGTCAGAAGGACTACAATTTTGATACACATAACCACTATATGTTTCTACATAATCACTAGGATTTATAACTGTACCACTGTTAAATGTTTTAGTAACTGTTTCCGACAAGCCAGCACCAACATATTTTAATGTTAAAGTACAATAAACAGGACCTGCCCATGTCCAATCAGCAGTATTTGAGCCACTTCTATATGTATCATCTATATAACAATAAGCAGCAACCGTTCCTTTATCACTTGATATTGTAGAAACACCGATTAAATATTTATCAGTTGTTGAATTAGCAGGAATGCTTGAAATAATTTGATTATATTTAACAAATGTTCCACTAGCACTCCAATTAATGTCAACTGCTATATTGTTGTTATTAGTAAATTTTACATACATACTATAGCCACTACTTGATGCGTTGTACTCACTTGTAATAGTAATTTCAGGTCTAGTAAGATTTTTAGTACCATATAAAGTTTGTGTCATATTTACATAGTCGCTATTGCCACCACCACTTTTTGAATTAGTATAAGCACTAACAATATAAGTATCATCTTCGCCTTGTGTTGCCTCTAAAGTAAATGGTTCGGTATATTCTTTATAATCAGCAATTGTTGCACCATTTTTAGTGTACTTATAATAAGTTATTGCATCACTTTGAGTAGCATTTGTTCTAACTGAGAATGTTCCTTTGTAATCATTAATTGCTGAATAAATAATTGTTGGTTCTTCGATTTTTTCAATTCCTTTAGAAATTACTTGTTGAGCTGATACTGTATCACTTTGCTTGCCACTAACGACTGAATATGCCTCAACATATAATGTTAAGTCTCTTATTGTTTCATTTGATTGAGTGAATGTATAACTTTGGACATAATCTTCACTTTGCCAAGCACCCCAAGTTGTATATTCATTTCCTAGTTTAAACCTATAATAAAGTGTTTCGTATGGATCATTAAGTTGCTTAATTGTACAACTATATTTAGAGTCACTAATTTTTGTAAAAGTAATAAAAGGTGTAGCAATTCCGCTAGATACCCAAGTTTGTGAATTATAATCTCCTGCTAAATCTTTATATTCACATCTTGCATAAATTTTGCCACTACTTGAAGTGTTATAAACACCTAAAGTATAACTACCAACTTCGCCATATTCAAAATCTTTGCCATTATCTAAATAATTTGCATCAACAGGTAAACTACCTTCAGCATACCAATAGATTTTGCATTTCTTTTCATTTGTATTAGTGATATTTACTTTTACTTTATAACCACCACTGCTTGAGATGTATTCTTGAGAAATTGAAATATTAGGTTTCTTTAAATCTAAAATTTCATAACCATAAATTTTAGCAATTTCTTGTTTTGCTAAAGTAGATTTATCAGCATTGTATGTGTAATTTTCAAGTTTGTATAACTCTTTATCTTCAATATATTGCCAAATGCTTTGTGGGTTATCAAAATCATTTTCAGTTTGGAATTGCCCTTCTAATTCAAGTTCGTATTTATCGTCGGCATCTTTTCCAAATTCACTTAAATATAATTCATATTCATAATTAAATGGTGGGCAAGATTTATATTCGCTAACTTCATTGCTTAGCATTGAAGCATCTTCGCTATTAACAAAATATGCTTCAACATATAATCTTGTTTGCGTAAAAGTATTTTTACTTTCAAACATTGTATTTGCAGGAACTACTCCCATATTAGTATAATTTACAGGTTTAGTTCCATATTTATCCCAAGTTCTTACATATAAATTGCAATCGAATTGGTTATTATTTTTGACTTTATAAATAAAATGATTTGTAGTTTTTTCGCTAAAGTAAACCACAGGATCATTTATAATACCAATTAGTCCTTCTTGAAGTGCAATTTGTTTTCTTAAAACATCTAAAACATCATATAAAGAATAATAATAAACATCACAAACAAGTGAAACATTAACTATGAATAAGTCGTGCTCATTGTATGAATTTGATTTAACGACCTTTAAATTTTTGATTGTATAAACCCCATCATCTAGCCCTTTTAAAAGATATTCTACACTTCCATTAGTATAAGTTCCTTCTTTGCTTAAAACCCATTTATTGCCATTATAAACATCAAAAGAAATGGCTAATGTAGGGCAAGTATCTTGCATAGTTTCTAAAATTGTGCCACCTTCAGTTGTACTATCATATTTGCTCCAATAAGTATTAATTCGGAAATATGCACTTTTAACTTTATGTTTTTTAGAAATTTCCATTGAATATGAATATTCAATATTACCATTCTTTGGTAAATTAATCATATAGTTCCCACTAGAGCTTGTAGTTTTATTTTGAAATGATGCATTGCATCCACATTTTAATGAATTCTTTGCAGGTTGTGAAAATTGAGTATTTCTAACTTGAATTTTAGATAATTTTTTTGTGTTTTGAGCAAAATCTAAAGTATGCTTATATGCTTTAGGTTCTTTTGATGCAATTTCTACTGTATCACTTAGAACAACAAAATTATAAGTATCGTTATTATTTTCAATTCTTAACTCGCTCATTGGTTTAATAGGCGACTTATCTTCAGTAAATATTAATTCGATTTTGCCACTATCAAGTGTCTCATCTTTTTTAATTGAAAAAGTCGCACCATTTAAAACTTTTATTTCCTTATTATTTAGATAAAATTTCATATTAGTTGCTTGTTTTACCTCCATAATTATTAATTAAAGAATTGCCTGTTAACGCTCTTCTTTGCTCAATTTTAAGCCTTTCTTGATATAATTCCATTTGATTAGTTGCATAACTTTGAATTGTTGAAAATGGGTTCATAATCGCGCTTATTACACCTTTAAAGTTAGCATAATTAATACTTGCGTTTACATCGCCCGTATAACCTACATAATATGGAATCGCTGCTCCAACAACACTATCAATTAATTTAGCGGTTGCTAAACCAACAGCAACAGGTGCTAAAGCCTTTGCACTTGCACCAACTAATGCCGACATTGGGTTTTTAGCACTTTTTATAAAACCTACCATTGAAAAACTATTTGAGCCACCACCACTTGTAGAACTTCCACCTGCAACATTACTACTACTTGTTGAACTTGGAGTAATTACAGGGTTATCAACATTAGGAGCTGTATTATTAGTTGTATTAACACCAGGTTTACATTTATTGTTGCTAGTAGTTTTTGGGTATCTTATATAAATTGCATAACTTTGAACTGCCATATTAAATTACCGCCTTTTTTGCAAACGCAAATGTATAAGTAATAGCACTTCCATATTCAATCGCTTGTGGGCAAGAAGTTAAGATTAAATTTCTTACAAATGATTTGTTATCATACTCATAAGTTTTAGTTAATGTAAAAACAATGTTTTGTAATTTACCTTCTTCGTATAAGTCTCTAAAAGTATTCCAAAATGTATTATTTTTAGCATAAACTTGGATGCTATCACTAAATGAACTATTTTTATTAATTGCTAAAGTTTCTAAGTCACCCATTAATTGTTGAGACATTGGATCAGATACATAATTTCTAGCACTAGAAGTTAAAACAACATTTTCTTCATAAGTTGTACTACTATATGTATAAGCAAGTTTATAAGTGATTTGATTTCCTAAAATAAAGCCATTTTCTTTGCCTAAATCTTTTAATTGATGCAAATATAAAGTAAAGTTATAAGCACCCCACATTTCAGTACGCATTGTAGGTATTTTATAATGATTTGTTAAATAATCTTGAAATTGCACGAATTCTTGCTCGCCTATTTCACTAAAACTTGGAACTGTAATATTACATAAAGCAACGTTTGAATTTCCTTCAAAATCGATAAATCTACCTGCAAAAACATCAATAAAATAATTCATTAATTTAAAGAAAGTATCTTTTAAACGAATTGGAAAATATAAAGTAATGTTATATTCCATATTAATTTCACCTAAAGTTGGAACAGGTTCAATTGTGCCACTTGGTTCGCTAATATATACAGGAATTGCATTTTTATTAGTCTTTTTATCATAAATTGCATCTAAGTATTCAGCATATGATAAAACTTTAAACTCAAAATCACTTATATAATCACTTATTTTAATGTTGTTAGGGTTATCGAGCCCGTTTAACATCTTATTTAACTTTGCTTGTAAGTCTTGAATATCTACCATTTTTATTCTCCTATTTGAATTTAACAACGCTAATTACATCATAAGTCTTTCGATAATATGATAAGCAATTGCCTAATAAAACTCTTTCAATGAATTGAACATGTTTTCTTGAGCCTGGATGAAATTTTCCATCAAATTTACCACCAATACCAAATTCCATACCACGACCAAATGCATTTGGTATATCGTGTGGAGCAGTGCCTTCTTCAAGATAAACAGCATAAGGAACTTCCGAGCCACTTAAGAAAATTTTAATTTCTTGCTTGTCTTTAGTTTCTTTTGTACTTGTCATAATGTGTCTTTTAAGCCACCCAGTATCGACTGGCAAGTCTTTATCATATTTAATGTAATAATTTATTCTTTTAGCATCTCTAACATAATCAATACTAGTTTCTTTCATAATAAACTAATTCCTTTAGGTGCATTTTTGATAATCTCTTCTGAATTAAAGCAATAAGCACCAATATTTCTATTTTTGCTTAAGTAATAGCCAACACTTTCAACGACTTTCATTTCGCCATTAAACATTATATGGTCGCCGTTTTCAATATCGCCATTAATTCTAGTTGCATAAAGCATTATTGAACCACTTTTTGTAATTAAACCATTTGAAATATATTGTTTCTTTTCATAATCATTTGCAGGTCTACACCAAAAAGAAAATGAAGGATAATCGTTGTATTCAGCACTATTTTCTTTGCGTTTATAGACACTAGCAACATAACATTCGCCACGACTAATCATCATTTATCTCCTTTTCTAAATCACTAATAAAGCCATAACTAAATGGATTAGTAACACTATAACCGCATAAATCAGCCTTTGAATTTGCGATTATTTCTTCAGTATTAACACTAATTAAATTGTCTTTAATCTTTTGCCTATCGATAACACTTCCTGTTGCTAGATCCACAAGATTTTCACTTCCTAAATCATTATAACCGCTTTTTGCATCAGCCATAATTTGACTTTGTAAGCATTTATAAATGAATTTACGACCTTGTTTAGTATTATTTAAAATAAATTTAGTGTATCTTTTGTTGCTTGTATTCCCGTGGTTATAGATGAAATTATAAACAATTAAAGAATTAAGTTTTATTCTTCTTGTCATTTCTTCATCATCTCTATAAACATTGCCAACTAAAGTTTTACAAATTGAAATGTTTAACTCGTACATTTCGTTAATTTCATCGTATTTTAAATATTCATCATCAAATGGTTTTTCAATTTTTAATATCATATTTTATGCTCCTATTTCCTATATTTTAACATTTTTACATAAAAAAAAGCACCTTAATAATAAAGTGCTTTTAATTGTTTAATTGTTAAGCAGCTTTGACACTTGTTAATTCACAAGAACCATCAGCAGCCATACATAAGACTTTAATTAAACAACCTGATGTAATTCCTGTTAATGGGAATGCTTTACCACTTTCGAGTGTATTACCATAAGATGCTGCACCTGCTTTTTGATAGAATGCATTAAATCCACCAACACTCTTAATAGTATCGTCATTATCAACAACAATTGCGATTTCACTAGCGTTTGGACATGTAACGGTAATTGTTCCTTTTGATGCGACACTTGTTGCATTTAATGGAATTCTTGAGCCTTTTGGTAAGACTTCAAATGATTTTAAATCACTTAATCCAAATAATTGTTTTAAGCCTGCATATGGGTTAATATAATCACTCTTAACAATGAATGAGTTACCTTTTTCATAACCTGGTAAAACAGTAAAGCCATATCTTGTTAATGGTTGGAAACGAGTTCCTTGACCATTTGGAGATGGAATAACTTTGATACTATCAACTGCAGCAACACCACGGACATTAGCAAAAGCACTTGAGATACAACCAATTGCTTGAGTTAAATCTTCTTTTTCTAAGCCTAAATATTCAGCTGCTGTTTTATAGACTGATGGAGAAACAATGTGACATTCGACATCATCAACATAACCAATAAAACCATCTTCTTCTTTTCTAGGAGTTGCACCTGCACTTACTGTGCCTTTTTCAGCAATAGCATAAGCACTATTTGCACCACCTAATGTTAAGATGCCTTTCTTTAATAAAACACTTCTATAACTTGATTGAATTGTAAAACATCTATCGCTTTGTGGGAACATTGAGACATCCATTTCTTCAACACCATCATCTAATAAAACATTTGCTTTTAAGACTGCATCTAACATATCACTACCATCATATTTTGTAATATTAACTTCGCCACTTGATGCCTCTTTAACTGTTGTTGCATAGAATTTGCCTGCTAAAGTAATAGCATTTAAATTTAAGTTAACTTGGTCAGTGTATGATTTAATATATGCTGCTGCTAAATCAACAGGGATCATTGTTTCACTAACTCTTGCTAAATCAATTGGAGTATCTAAAACATCTAATACTCTTAAACCAAAACTATCAGTTTCGCCTTCATAAGCAGTAATTGGGAAGTTACCACCATTAACAGCTGCACCTAATCTTCTTGCGAATTGTTTAATAGGTTTAACCCTTACAATTCTAATTTCAGCACCACTAACATCGTATGAGAAACGAGTTGTAACGCCTTTGTCATCTTTTTCGATTTGTCCTTGATAAATATTTTCAAGAACTTGATTTGATAAAACTCTAGCTGCTGCAATGTTATTAATTGTTGGAGCACCAAAGTTTGATAATAAATTACCTGCCATAAAATTCTAATTCTCCTTTTTAGCGGACATCATATCCACCATTTAACTTTTTAGCAAATTCGTTTTGACTTTGCTCTTTTGTTTCATATCTTGGTAAGATTTCGTTTGAGCCTAAAAATTTTGGGGTATATGCGAATTCATCTTCTTCCACTTTTTCGCCTTGTGCTGCTAAAATTTCATATGCTTTATCAGTTTTAGCACTTTGACTTGAAAGTGTTTCTTTTAATCCAGAGATTTCTTCTCTTAATTCTTGAATTAACGCATCATAATTTGTTTCTTTTTTAGGTTCTTCAAGTTTAACTTCTTCTTTAGGTTCTTCTTTGTTTTCTTCAACAACTTTTTCGGTTTCTTTTGGCTCTTCTACTTTGGTTGTTTCAATTTCTTCTTTAGTTTCGCTAACCCCTTCTTCATCTTCTTTTTCGAGTTCGTTAGCGTATTCATTTGCTTTTTCTTCGTTAAAACCTAATTTCATAAGTTTCTTGATTAATTTTTCTTTGTTCATTGTGAATTCTCCTTTTTAAATATGATTAACTTTCGCATATTTCTTTGGACATCGTTCGCTTAGCAATTGACAACCTGCTCTTAATTAATTTTAAAAAGCACCAAGTTTAATGGTCAACTTCACATATTAACTCATAACTTGATACTTTTATTATAAGCCTAAATTTTAAAAAATTCTATAAGTATCTATATTTAAACCATTCTTGTTACAAAATGCCTTATATTGCCTTAAAAGTAGGTTTATTTGCTTATTAAGATTATATGCTTTCTTCTTGTCGACTAATTCAACGTTTAAAACTTCAGTTTTCTTTCTTCTTATTGCTCTTTCCATTTCTCTTTGAGTTTTTTCTAGATTTCTAGTTTTATCGATTTCATAAGAATAAAATTCCTTAGGTTTTTTACCACCTTTTACATATTCAATTAAATGATGTCTACAATTAAAACCATTAATGATATTGTTTTTATATCCATATTGGTCGATTTGATTTTCGATAGCATTAAATGAATAAATTTTAATTCCATCTATAAACTTGCCTGTCCAAAAAGAACTATCAATTGCAGGTAAACTTAAAGAAACCAATTTCCCTTGCCGTGGTTCACATCTTTTTGAGCAATTTTTATGAGATGATAACCAAAATAAGTCTTTACCGCTTTTATAACACTCTTGTAACATTTTCATTTGTTCATCGTGTCTTAAATCTAATTCCGCTTTTTGCCATAATGAAATAGGTCTTTTACCATTTTCACTATAAACTAATTCTCTTCTATTAAGATTTCTTAAAGCATTATTAACGATGTCAGGATAATACTTTAAAGTTGGAATTGCTAAATCATAATCCATAAATTTTTGAGTAAATTTAACGAATTCATAAGGTGTTTTAAATTCTTTTGTCGGTGTAAAGTTATAAACAATCGGTTCATAAACTTGTCGCACTAATTCAATGCTAGATGAATACGCACCTTGTATGTACTTTTCTCTTTCAATTAAAGTAATTGGGAGTTCTTTGTTGTATCTTGCAATTAAAGAAGTGAGTTTTAAATATAAAACATTGCGAGATATTAATTTTAAAGCACATAACAAGATTAAAACTTTAATTTCTCTTTCAAGTTTTAAGGTCTTTTCTTGAGATGTTTTTACAACTTCACTATTTTTCATAATCGCCAAAAGCATCTATTTGTAGTTGCTCTTTCTTTTCCATTTCAGCTTTTCTTTCAGTTGCTTTTTGTTCTAAAGTGTCTAATTCTTGTTCAGTAACTGTTGGGTTCATTTCTCTTAATGCCTCTCTTAAATCGATGTAACCATTTTGATATTTAAAGTCGATGTCTTTTAAATCTTGACTTGTTGGGTTTGAGTTGGTTTTTAAAAACCTAGCACTAATAGATGATGAATACCCATAGAATTTTAAAATACAACTAATTACAGGATTTAAAAAAGATAATAAATTTTCTCTTTTATCTTCTAAGAAAATTTGGTTATTACTATCATCGCTTTCAACTTCAGTTGCAGTTTTACCAAACGAATTACTCCAAGCAGTGTTTAAATAACTTGCTATAACTTTAGGAGACATACCAAGAATTGTCGCCATTCTTTGTAAACAAGCATTTGCTTTTTTAATCCATTCTTCAGCTCTTAATTCAAATTGAGTGATAATTGGTTTTTGCTTATCAGGATCTCCTGGAAATACTTCATAATTTGATTTATTAGCACTATAAGGCGAATTATCAAAATCATTCATACTCATTGCTTTAGGAATTCCAACTTGACCTTGTGCGTTATACATATCACGCATTGCGTATGCTTGAATTAACTCATATTCAATTAAACAAGAACGAACATCGGTCAAAAGTGAATAACCAAGCCTTCCTGTAGCAATAGTCGGGTCCTTACCATTAATTAAAAGTAAAAAACAACCTAATGTGTCGTTAAATGGTAAAAGTTGTGGTTTATCAAAATATAATGCTGTAAAGTCTTTTTTAATCATTTCACGAACACCTGCAGGTAAATCGTGCCACTTTAAACTTTCCATATCATTAGAAATCATTTGATTTTGATAAATTTGACCACGATAATGTAAAACTTTATATTCAACAACAGAAACAGGTTTAGTAGGTTTTTTTCTGTATGCTTTAGTTTCTCCATTAAGCAAGCCAACGTTTGTAATAATATCTATATCTTTAGTGAAATATCTATGCTCAACAACAAAGTAATTATCCTTATTTTTGCCTAAATTCTCATAAGGTTTCATATACATTGTAATGTCTTTAACATTTCCACGAGCATCGCATTCATACATAAATTGGTCTTGCCTTAAAGTTTGAACCCATAAGTCGTTATATGCTTGATTGAGTTTCAAACAAGCAGTCCCACTTGCACCACTAAGTTTAGATAAATTTTTAATATCTTCTAAAAATCTATGCTCTTTTGCCCATCTAGAAAAGAAATCAACAGCCTTATAATCTTCATTTTCATTTTTTCTGTCGTAAACAATTTTAGTTGAAAACACATTTGAAATAATACCATTAACTAAAGCAGTTGCAATGCGAGTTGACATGATGCCATTTAAGTTATTATGTAAGCCGTGAACATATCCATCGAACCATTCAAGATTAACTTTAACGATGCGATTATAATAATCGAAATAAGTTGGATTAATTTGTGCATAAAATAATGAATTGTTAGCATAAGTAAAAGTTTGATTTACTGCCCAATTCATATAATTAAATGTTTTAAACTTTTCCCCACTAATACCTACACTTGCAATTTCATCCATAAACTATTCTCCTTTATTTAATTTGGCGTATTCTTCACTTGAAAAATCTTCAATTTCTTTAAACGGATCAGATACGCCATTTTTCTTTAAATAATAAGCAAACGCACAATAAAAATCGTTTAAGGTTTCATTCATAAACTTTAAATATGCTAAAGTGTCAAATTGGTTTCTAATTAAAATTTGGTTAATATCGCCTTGCTTTAAATGTGTTAAATCAGTTTCCCCTGCTCTAAAATCTACACTTTTAGCAATTTCATTGTCGTATTGCTTTCTTATTGCTTCTTTTTCTTCAGCAGTTAATTCTCTTTGATAAAGTTTTTTAGCAACTTCAAGTGCTCTTTCAAATTGTTTTTCGTTTTTTTCGGTCATAAATACACTCCATTTCTTAAATTATAGCAAATTTAATGATTAATTATAGATTTAAAATCATTTACATTGTCTTTTTTCTTTCTTAAATTCTCAAAAAATACTTTATTCTCAATATTTGAATACCAAGTTCTTACTGCATAAGTGAATGCATCGCTCATATCATTTGGGATAGTGTTATCATATCCAGTTTGCTGTTCATTCCAAATTAATAAATCAAGTTGTGTTGCTAAAATGTTATTTGTTTTAATGAATTGATTTTTAAAATAATTAAAATAACCATTCGTGTTTAAAATGTAAACAAATTCATTACTTAGTGCACTTTGAACGCCTGAAACCATATCGACAATAGAACCTTTTTTAACAGGCAAAACTTCGCATCTATCTCCTAAATAATATTGACACTCTTTTATTAAATCAGTAGCTGCACTATCAATTCTAATGTAAATTGGTAAAATTTGAGAATACCCATAAGGCGACCATTTTTGCTCTTCTAAAGTGCCAAATTGATAATGCTTTACAAGTTCATCAAACCATTTTTTAACATATTCTTTAACTAAGATATGCGAACCTATAACCTGATTAATCTTTGGGTCGTGATAGAACAAATCTAAAACAACACTTTGCCCATTTTCAAATAATAGCATAGGAACAAAACAAGTCGCATCGTTATTAACTGCTCCGTCTCCACCAATAATTAATGCTACAGGTCTAAAATGGTTTCTTAATTGTATAAATTCATTCTCTGTTATCATCATATCACTATTAAACATAGGATAAACAGCACCAAAACTTCCTACAGGTTCGCCAAGATACATCCAACGATATCTTATTTCATCAAGCATTTTCATCTTGAGAATTTCTCTTAAATCGACATCTTTAATAAAAGGTAAGATATCGAGATAAGAAGTTTCTAAAACTAAATATGTAGAGTCTCTTTTGCATTCTTCTACATATAGATTAAACCAATGAGCCTTAAACGAAGGTGGATTCCCTAAAATAAAAACTTTACAATCGGCTCCGAAATTTCTTCTAAAAGATGCGAGTGCGTTGTCAAATATGTCTCTATCTTTCAACTCTTGCGTTTCTTCAATGATAACAAATTTAATATCATGATTTGACTTAAAGCCTTTTGTTCTGTCAATGCTACCTGATAATCCTAAAAAATAAATACTATTTCCATTCAAAACGTTTGATATTAAAAGTGGATTTTTTCTAAATTTAAATAAATCTTGATTTACTTCTTTTAAGATGCTTTCAAATTCAGTGTAGATAGTTTGTGAGATAGATCCATAAGTTGCACGTGCAACGATACCATCAGCGTTCGCATCGTTTAACATCATTAAACAAGATACTAGAGCAGCAGTTTTAGTTTTACCTGAAGTTCTACCGCCAGACAAAACGATGTTATTAGACTTAGTCGTTAAGATGCTTTTGTAAACATCTGCAATTTGAATATTCATATTATTTAATTTCTTCTTTTAACTTTGCTTCCATTTCTTCGATGCGTTTTGCTTGGTCTTGGTCTTTGTTTGCTCCTTCTACAAATTCAACTTTAACAGTGCCTAAATCAGCACTAATTAATTGATTTGGATTGTCGCTTTGTTCTAAGTATTGTTTTCCTAAAAATATTGCCATAGCAGCATTTTTCTTTGCCATTTTAAATTGAGAAAGTCTCAAGTCGTTTTTGCCTGCTTCTTTACCTGCAAGATAGAATTTATTAAATTGTTCATTATACTTCTCGTTTCCTGCTCTCAAGAGTTCAGTTTCGCAAATGTTCATTAAAGAATATATTTCTCTTTTTGAACTTTGATGCATCGCCAACTTATATACTTTCTCAAAGTCTATCATATCAAGTGTAATCGAGTTTCTTGGATATACAGTTTTCTCTTTCTTTTCTTTTTTTGTTTGTACTTTTCTCGTTTGTTTTCTTCTCTTCATATGGTTTATTTTAAAATAAATTTAAATAAAAATAAAGACATTTGTACTTTTAAAAAAAACATAAAATTAATAATAAATATATATT
>CAVDWX010000096.1:0-34719 GCA_963612735.1 Gemmiger formicilis
TTTTTTAAGGAGGAAAAACTATGGCTTTTACAATTGATGGTATCGTAATTGACCGTATTCAATACGGTATTGCCGAAAGTTCAGATGGTCAAGCATTATATACATTGACTCAATTAGCAGATGCTTCTATTAACATCACTGCTGAATCAAAAGATGCAGTTGACTCTCGTGGGACTTTAATTAAACGTTTCTATACTGGTAAAACTGGTGAATTTACAGCAAACAACGCATTCGTTGACTTCAACATCTTAGCTGCTAGTACAGGTTCAGATAAGAAGGTTGCTGGTGAAGGAAAATATACTTCTGGTATCCAAATGCCTTGTATCAAAACTTATAGCATTAAAGAATTAAAAGACAACAATATCACTACTGTTGATTTAAATGGTTTAGTAGAAGGTACTTGTGAAGTTATTGGTATCGCAAATAACGGTTCATTAACTGAAATTGCTACAACTAATGTCGCAGGATCTACTTTGACTTTCCCTACCAAGAAGAATGATGCTACTACTCAATGGGTTGTTAAGTATGAAAAGACATCAGCTAAAGGTGTTAAGATTATCAACTCTGCTGATGAATTCCCTTCAACTGTTAAATTAACATTAAAAGCATTAGCAATTGATCCATGTAACCCTGATATCGTTCGTGGTTGCTACATTGTTATGCCTTCATTCCAAGTTTCACCTGAAACTGAATTTAGTTTAACAACTGATAGTCAATTATCATTCAACGGTACATTACAAGTTGATTACTGTTCAGCAGACAAAGAATTGTATTCAATTTACTTCGATGCTGAAGAACAAGAAGCTTAATTAAAGCTTTAAATTAATGAGAGGTCTTCCCTGACCTCTCTTATATTTATTAATGAGAGGCGAGATTATTCGTCTCGTTTTTGATTAATCAATATAAGAAAAGGAGATATAAAATGAAAAAAGGTATGAGAAAATGTGTTGTTTGTGGACAAGAATATGAATTCTGCCCTACTTGTGCTGAATCGGCTGATGAACCAACTTGGAGATTAATGTTTCATGATTTAAATTGTCGTGAAATCTATAATATTTCTACTGCATATTTAGCAAAACAAATGACTAAAGAAGAAGCTATTGAAGCTTATAAGAAAACGGACTTATCTATTCGTGACAATATTCTGCCTGATTTTCTTCAACAAGCATTAGATGAATGTATTCCGACTAAAAAAGAAGAAACTGTAAAAGAAGTTAAAGAAGATGCTGAAGTGGTTGAAGAAAAACAAATGGCGAATGCTTACCAGAAGAAATCATTTAATAATTATAAAAAGAATAAAAAGAAATAATTAAGAAATAAATTGGAGAAAACGGCTATAGATAACACTATAGCTGTTTTTGATTTGGAGGATATAAATGGAAGAATTAACAAAAAGCCCTGTTACAGGAAAATATTATTACCCTAGTGAATGTATTCGGCTGATTAATATTAAGCAAATGCTTTTTTATATGAAAGAAGGCATTGAAATCTTAGACTTTTATCCAAGTAAGGATTTTAAAACTCAAGACGACGTACTTGTGTTTTTAGTTAATAAGCGAGAAAGCCAAGATGCATATAAAAAATGGTTAGGAATGAAGAATGCCTAGAAGTAAATATAATGTAACTTCAAACAAAGGAAAAAGAACTTACGATGGCATTATCTTTGATTCAGAGCTTGAAATGAGATTTTACAGAGGTGTTGTAATCCCAAAATATAAAGATGGAACGATTAAGAAATATGAGCTTCAAAAGGAATATATTTTACAACCAGAGTATGAACATAATAATAAAAAGATAAGGGCAATTAAATATGTTGCCGATTTTTATTTTGAATATTCTGATGGAAGAATCGAAGTCATAGATACAAAAGGCATGCCAGATAATGTGGCGTTAATTAAGCGAAAAATGATGTGGTATCTATTCCCCACCCTAGATTTTAAATGGCTTTGTTATGTAAAGAAATATGGTGGATGGATTGAATACGATGAGCTTAAAAGATTGCGCAAGCAGTCTAAATTAGAAAAGAAAAAAAAGGAGAAATAAAGAGATGGAAAAGATTAATATTTTAGATTTGGTTAATGATAATGATGAAATAAATGAAGAACTATTAAAGAAGGTTGAGTTCATTGACTTTGTAAATGAAGGTGTCGTACAAGAAGCTATTAGAAACGTTGTGCCTTCAATCGTAGATGGATATGGAGAAAGCGGAGGCTTGGTAAATTATAATATTGTCAAAATGGTTAAGACCAGTATTTTCTTTACTTTGTATTCAAATGTTACAATGTCAGATTCTATTATTGTGGATTATAACATTTTAAATAAAACTAAATTGCTTAAGAAGTTAAATAGTTATGAAGAAGATATAAGAGATACTTTCTTTGATTTCGATGAAACTTTTATTAATGAATTAGAGTATGAGGTCGCAAAATATAGTCTTAAAAATCAATTGCAACGTATGTTGGTTAAATATTCAGTTGGTACTGATAACATCTTTGATTCATTAGCTAAATTAATCGATAGAATTGATGAAAAGGAATTATCTGATAAGTTGATTCCTATTGCTGAAAAAATTGTAGATAAACTTCCTCAAATTTCCACAACAGATATTATCAAATTAATGAAGAAATAAGGTGGTTATATGGTAGATATTTATTCATGGGTAGTCGAAACTGTCGAAGAAGGATTAACAAAAGATTTATCTAGTGCTGTTAAAAGTGTTGCGACTGGTGGATTGGAAGAAGGAATAAAAAGAGCTAATAAACAATTAATTGTTGGTGTTGGTACTGGAACTAACACCAACTTTTTATATACAGCAAACCAAGTCGACACTAAAACATCTGCCAGTGGATTATCTGCCAAATTAAATATACAGTCAAAGTTTTTAAGTGAAATGGCAGTTTTTGCTAATGGATTAAGAGACGCAAATCTTTGGATATCAAGACATGGCGGTGATGATCCAGCTAATTACATTTTTGATAATTATTTTAATAAAGGTATTTATGCTTTGCCTCAATATGCGAATACATGGGCTAGTAATCATCAAAATGGATATACAGGTAGAGGTTGGTTGAATAACGTGAATACCAATTATTTATCGGGTGTCAATTTAGAATCTTTGTTCAGTGACTCAATACCTCCTACTTGGGAAGCTTATATAGATAAAATCATAGACCAAATATTGAGCAATTTATAGATAGAAAGGATGTATTAACATGGGAACATATGGACAAAAAAACGTTGACGTTGGTGTCAATCTGGATTTGCAAACAAGTGGTTTGTCAGAGTTAGAAAAAATACAGGCATCATTAGAAAAAATTTCTGGTTATTCGAATAAATCCATTTCAATAAACATGAGTGGAGTTAAATCGCTAGGAAGAGATTTGGTAAGTTTTTCAAACTCTGTTGAAACTTTACTAAAAAAAATTGGTAAACTTAACACTGAATTTCAAAGTATAGGAGCACAAAAAAGTGGCTCAAGTAACAAAGTCAGCAAAGCTACGACTGATAGCTTAGAAAAGCAAACAAAGAAATTAAATGAATTATATGAAATTCGATCTAAGTTAGAAGATGATAATTCTAAGACGAAATTCGAAGGTATTACAAAAGATAAAGATGTTATCCAATCTGCATATCAAGAATATGTAAATAAACTCGCTAGTGGTAAAGATACAAAAGCTTTAGCTACAGCCAGAGGTAAATTATCAGGGTTATGGGATAACTTTATTGATAAATATGAGTCTGAGCAAAATCAATTTGGCAGTCATTTTGTTTCAGTAACAAATAAATCTGGCAAGACAGTACAAAAAAGCTTAAAACAAGTTGGAAAACAAATAGAAGACGATATCGATAACTACGAAGGCAAATATGGTGGTCTAATAGAGGATGCACAAAAAAAATATTATTCTGATGGCTTACCTTATAAAATGCCTATAAACACACGCTCTACTAAAGGTAGAACTCCTAAAAAATATACTGAAGATACAGTTACAAAAGCGATTAAAGATCAAGAAAAAGTAGTTCAAGATGCTCAAAATCAATATAACAAAGAATTATCTGGCGGAGATTCTTATCTTGAAAGTTTATTAAATGCTTCTTCAAGTGGAAAAGAAATACCTATTAAATTTACTGCCGAAGGAACAAATGAATTAGATAGTATATTAGAAAAGATCAAAGAAATTCCTAATACGCTAGAGAATGTAGATTTAACTAAGATGGCTAGTTTGACTACTATGACTGAGGAGTTAAACAACCTCATTAAACAAGTAGATACCTTATCCTCTAAGTTAAATGAATTAAATATTGGCGGAAGTAACAAGTCTCAAAAAAAGACAAAGAAATCTGCTAGCTCAAAAGATAAAGATGAATCTTTAACTGGATATACAGAACAAGATATAAAGGACATAAATCAGAGTGTCGCTTCATATCAAAAACAAGCGAGAGCGGATAAAAAAACAAATATCTTTGCGGGATACAAAGGCGGATTAGCAAAAAGCTTAAAATCTCTTGGAAATAAAGAGTCTTATACTGATGCTGATTATAAAGATATGGTTTCTTTTGTAAATGCCTATGCTTCAAGTGTATCAGAATATAACAAAGGTATAAAATCAAAAGATAAGAATAGCACACCGATTGGATCTTTAAAAGAAGAATTAAAGAAGGTTTCTACAAGACAAGATATAAAAGATTTAGGTTTTACTGATAAACAATTATCTGGAATAGCTTCTGGCGTAGAAAAAGCTTCAAAATCATATTTAAATGCTAAAGAAAATTTAAAAACTAAATCTGCTGAAAAAATTAAAGAAGCGAAAGAGAGTAAACAAGAGGCAGAGACAAATCCTAATGCGGTTGAATTAGAATATAAGGTTAAAGTTGATAGAAGTGAGCTAGAAAATCTACAAGCTGATATATCAAAGATTGGCAATGAGCCTATTCAGATTAAACTAAAAGCTGATGATAGTAGCATTTCTGAATTAAAGCAAAATGTGCAAGATGTTCTAAACAGCGAAAACAAAGCTAAAGCAGAACCTAAATCAAAGCCTAAAACAGAAGCTAAAACAGAGGCTAAAGTAGAAGAAAAATTAAGCGAATATGGTAAATTTGCTCCTACTGCTAAAACAACTAGGCAAGATGCAGAGAGAAACATAAAGTCTCTACTAGCAAAAGCTAGTAATAATAAGACAGGAGATTTAGGTGATGATTTCTACTCTTCCCTTTCTGAAAATATAAAGGTCTCAGATAAGCGGTATAAAAATGGTGTCGGCAATACATCAAGTGTTCAAAAGAAGCTTAAGGGATATTTAAAAGGTATTACGCCTGATAATATTATTGATGATGTAGCGCAAGACCTAAGCAAAGGTTTAGGCGAATATAAAACTAAAGCTGAAAAAGGATTAGTTAAAACTAAAGAAGTCAATAAAGAAGCTGAAACCAAAACTACAAAAAAAGTCAGTAATAAAAAAGATAATAGTCTAGAAAATGGAGGTCTAATTTTAGACCAATTTTCTTCCTCACTAGAAAAGGCACGTACTGAATTAGAATCTTTAAAGACGCAGGCACAAGAAGCATTTAAAGGACTCATATTGGACTTAGATACATCAAAGGCTCAATCTTCAATCAATGAGTTAAAAGCTACTATAGAAGAGTTAAATACGGCTACTAATAATGTTGGCTCTACTAAAGAGGTAGATGTTGACAAAACTTTAAAATCTAATGAAAAGAAAACCAGTAAGCCTGATTATAGCATTGCAGATGATTTAAGAAATATTTTACTTAAAGATGAATCAGAAAGTTTAGAGAGCAAATTCTCTTCCCTTTCTAATGCTTTGGGAAAAATGGGTATTAAGACTTCTGATAATAAAAAGGTGCAGGAGGTTTTAAAGAAGAATATATCTGGTTTAGTTGATAAAGCAGATGAAGATAATGTTGTTTCTCAAATTTCTGATGATTTTAAGAAATATCAAAAGAAATCTTCTGGCACCAAAAAGACTAAAACAACAAAAGAATCCGAAAGTGGTTCAGATAGTGGCAATGAGAGTGTTTCTGGTAATGTATCAGATTATAAGATTACACCAACCGTAGATACTAAAGCACTTATATCACAGATTAACTCCGTTTTAAAAGGAGCCAAGTTTGAGATACCAGTTAGTTTACAAGATGATTCTGGTGCGTTAGCAAGTCAAATTAAATCTGTAGTTGAAAAGTATGGTGGTGATGCTACCACATTAGAAAGCTTAAGAGCTGAAAATTTGCAACAAAAAGGTTTGATTAAAAATTTAAAACAATCTATAGATCTTTTTAAACAAAAAGAAGAGTCAGCGATAAGGGCTACTGAAGCCGAAAATGCTCAAAAGCAAAATCAACAAAAAAAACAAAATAATAATCATTCTAACAATAAAGGGAAAAGTGTTCCTTTGGATGATTTGGAGGATATGGATGGTTCCGAGGGGAAATCTGCTAGTAAACGGAAATCTGCTAGTATCGGCTCTAAATATTTTGATGTTGAAACAAGTTTAGATTTAGATTATCGAAAAGGTGGTAATATTGAAAAAAAGGCTACACGTTTATTGGGGATTACTGATAATTTAAAATCAAATTTGTATGACAGGCAGAATGAATTATTTGAACAAGGTATCAAGTTTGAAGATGATGATGCTTATGTCGCAATAAATGACGCATATCAGACTGCTGTATCCAGCTTAAAAACTATGATTGGTAAGGGAGCTTCTAAAGTATCTAAAGATTCTTCGTTGGGAAAAGAAATAGATAAACTTGATAATGAAGAAAATGAACAGCTAAAAGATAATTTTTATAAGAAAATCAGTGGTTATTCATTAGATAAGAATAGCAAATATTCTTCTTTTGATATTGATAAAGATTCTATTTCAATTGATAGTTCAGGAATGGCTTCATTCGAGGCAGTTGTTGAAAAGACAAATGGAGAAGTAAATATTTTAAAAGCTAGCCTGCAAGATGTTTCTGATTTAAGTCAAACTCTTAATAAGGATGGCAGTTTATCTGATTCCCTATTTGATGACGCTAAAGATATTACTGGTAATACTACTAATATTGGATCAAAAGATTATCAAGTTGCATCTGATTTAGAACAGCAAAATCGTAAAAACGAGAATACTGCTAAGAGGGCTAAGGAGTTATTAAAAGACTTTGAGGTTTCAAAAAAGAATTTATATGATAAACAGAATGAACTATTTGAACAAGGTGCCGATTTTGACTCGGATGAATATACTAAATTAAAAGATGATGTTATTAATAAAAGAACAGCGTTAGAAAAGACTTTAGGTAAAGGCGTTGGCAAAATAAATGAAGAGTCTAAACTTGGAAAAGATATTAAATCATCTATTGATGAACCAAATATAGGTTTAAGAGATAGAGTATATAATAAGCTAACTAAATCTTCTTTGGACAAGGATAGTAAATACTCTTCTTTTAATGTCAATAAAGATTCTATTAGCATCGATGATTCTGGAATGATTTCGTTTGAAACTGCCGTTACTAAAGCGAATGGTGCGGTTGATACATTAAGAGTTAGTCTTCAAGGCGTTAAAGAGCTAATGGGCAATATAGACGGCAATAATATTGTTTCTGACTCCCTATTTAATAAAGGTACTAGTTTAGCTTCTGAAAGACAATTTACCGCAGAATTTGACAAGAAGCTTACAGCTTATCAAAATAAAAAGCAACAAAGAGCTAATATACAAGAAGCTCGTGATAGTGGTAGTTACAACACGGATGAAGTTGAAACGTTAGATTCTGACTTACAATCAGTCACTACCGAAGCTCAAGCTGCTGAAGCTGCTGTCGAAGCTTTATTGCAAAGTGCAAGTACATCTAGTGGAATATCTGATTCTGTTTTGGACGAAGCCAAAGAAAAATTTGAAGATATTAAAAACGACTATACATTTGCTGATTATAACGATAAGGCAATATCTGCTTCTAATAATACCCTATCAGCTTTTGAAGAATTGACTAGCAATGGAACTAATTATGTACCAGTAAAGTTTGAAGTCAAAGGTTCGGATAATGTCGAAACGGTTGTTGATAAAATTGAAGCTTTAAAAAAGGAAGCAGCTAATATTGATTTGAAGATTCAAGCTGGTGATTATGCTGACTCTGATGAACTTAAAGGATTAACAAATTCTCAAAGTGAACTTTTAAGCAAGGCGAAATCTATGGCAAAACAATATACAAAGTCAGATGATTTTGTAGGTGTTATTAAAAACGGAGCTGATAATTATTGGAAAGAAGTTCAAGAAAAGTTAACTGAAAATATCAAAACGCAGCATTCTAATGCGAGAAATATTAAATTCAAAGGTTTGAATGCAACATTTGATGATGGCACTTTGAATTATTCTGCAAAAGGCTCTATTTCGGCTTTAGATAGTAATAATAAAGCTATACAGAATCAGATTACTGCAACTGGTAAATATATGACTTCAGGTCAGAAATTTATTGAAAATGTCCAGTCTAAGTTCAAGAGTGTTAGTGAATATTTAACTGGTTTGAACGCTGCAATGACAATTATGCAACAAATCAAACAGGGCTTCTCTACTGTTAGTACAATTGATGCTCAGTTAACTAATATCAACAAAACAATGGGTGTAACTGCTCAACAGTTGAACGAGGTTAAAACCGCTTCTGTTGATCTAGGTGTAAACTTAGGTAAATCATCTACTGAAGTATTAGATGCTGTGTCAATCTATGCCAATGCCAATGAAACGGCTACAAGTATCGTTGAAAAAGCTAAGCCTACTGTTATGTTGTCCAATGCCAGTGGCGCTGATACAAGTACAGCCGCTGACCAGATTCAAGGTGTTGTTAATCAGTTTAATGAGTTAGAAGGACAAGAAACACGAATTGTTAACTCTTATGAAAAGATTAGTGCGGGTCTAGGTATTGACTTTGCTAAGGGTATCAATATCATGTCTGAGGGTGTATCGAACGCAGGTTCGGTTGCCGACCAAGCAGGTTTGTCATTTGAACAGTTCGCAGCGAGCGTTGGTAAGGTTTCTGAAAAGACTCGTGCCGAAGGTTCTACTATCGGTAATGCTTATAAGACCATTTTAGCGAGAACCTCCCGGTCAAAATCAGCGGACGAAGATGTTTCAGCAGATGATAGAAGTAATGCTGCTAAGGCATTAAAATCAATCGGTATCGATGTTTATGATGCTAATGGCGAGTATCAAGATTTTAGTGTTACATTAGATCAATTGAGTTCTAAATGGAATGGATTGTCTGACGCTGCTAAAGCTTATGTGTCTGAACAGATGGCTGGTGTTCGAAATCTGAATACAATGACTGCCATTATCGAAACTTGGGAAGACGCTAAGAGTTTAGCGGATGACGCTACGACAGACACAGATTTTATTGATGAAACTCAAGAAAAACACATGGAATCTTTAGAAGGTAAAATTGCAAGTTTAAAGGCTTCTTTAGAAGAAATGTGGGTAAATGTTTTAAACACTGATGTTATTCAAGTAGGTATTGATGCTTTAACAAATTTATTGAATGTATTAAATAATATTTTGGAAGCTGTTGGTAAATTTGGAGATGCTATCGGAAATATTACTGGTGCAAATGGGCTTGGATCGTTACTTAAGACATTAAGCATGATTGGTGCTGGTGTTGGTTTATATTCTGGATTAGAAAGTAAAAAGAATGGTGGAAGCTTCCTCGAAGGAGTTTTAACTAATTTTAAAGGGATTAAAGAGATTGGTTCAAATTTCTTAGGCGGTATTTTTAACGCAGTAAAAGGAGTTAGAAAAAATGGCGCTTCTGATTATGAATCTCAATTAGAAGCTTATTATGAGGCTCAAGGAGAAGGTTTATCTGGTAAATCAAAAGGTAATAAATCTACAACTGGACGAGGTACTAAATTAGCAAATGGTTTAACAGGCTTTATTAACGGTTGGAAAGATGCCGGTGTATCAACTGCTGTTGAAAATGTAGAATCATTAGGTGAGGCTGTAGAAACTACTGCTACTTCTAGTGGTAATTTAGCTCAAAAAACTAGCACTGCTACAAAGGTCATTGGCGGATTAACTAAAGCCACAAGCAAAGGCAAAAATGGTTTTGAGAAGTTTGGAAGTGCTATTAGAGGCGGACTTCAAGGTTTAACAGGAAATGCCGAGTTATTTTCTGGCTTAAGCTCAACTGCTTTAACAGCAATAGGAGGTGTAACGGCTGGTCTAGGTGCGGTTGCAATTGGAATAACTACTTTAAATAAGTTAACTAATTCAACAAAAGAGACTAAAGCTGCGACACAAGAAGCAACTGAAAGTTATGAAACTCAACGTACTACTCTCATGCAGAACAATTCTGCTATAAGTGGTTATAAAAAAGAACTATCTTCTCTAATGGAAGGTGTAACTAAATCAGGTAAGAATGTTTCACTAACATCGGATCAATTTGAAAGATATCATGAAATTGTTAATGATATTGCAGACAAACTACCTTCACTGGTAAAAGGTTATGATTCTGAAGGTAATGCTATTTTAAGTCTTTCTAAGAATATGGAAGAACTTGATTCTGCTTATACAGATTCCATGTTGGATAATAGTTATAATAACTTAGTACATCAAAATACCTACAAAGATAATCTTAATAATGCGCTGGGAAATAAAGCATGGAATACACAATTTGAAGATTTTTGGACTACTAATTCTTTCTTTTCGAAAGCAAAGCGATTCTTAGGGTTAGGCGATGAATTGACCGAAGATGATTATGGAACTAGCTCTCCTACTGAAGTTAAAGAATTGTTAGAGACAATGCAAACTTGGGATTATGACGATTTTAAAAAGAATAAATCAGAAATTAATTCAAGAGGGCTATTTGATGGTTTAAAAGGCGCTTTAGAATATCTAAGTAGAGATGATATGTTGAATCTTGGCGAGGTCAAAAGTGCTGACGATTGGAATTCTGTATTAACTCAACTACCTTCGTTTATAAAAACTCAAGATGCTCAAATAGAAGAAGCGACTGAGGGACTAAGAACGACTATGACTTCCCTAGTTGATACTATGTCTTTAGATTCCGAGCAGTATCCACAATATTCTCAATTTGGTAAAGATGTCCAAGAAGATTTGAACACTATGCTTTCTAATATGTCATCTGATTTAGTGGAACAAATTAGCGATCCTCAAGCCTATGTACAACAAATTTTTGACTCAATTAAAAATGATAAAAGTTTAGCCATAGACATGAATGAGCTTCTTAATTTTGACGCTGCTGATAGAGATATTACAGAGCAGTCTAAATATATAAAGAGTAGATTGGCTGATTTAGCAGATGCATTTGGAATGAAGCTAGATAGTAATGGTCTTAATAAAGGCTTAATGGAGATGTTGAATTTAGACGATGCTTATGAGGCATTAACTGAATATGAAAATATCAAGCAGGCATATATTAATGGCGATGAATTAATTGGTGTGTCTACTGATAAAAAAACTGTCGAGTCAAGTTCCAAGTCAAAAAAATCAAAAAAGAAGAAAAATAAGGTAAAGCAAGAATCTACTAGCGATGAAGGTGATGACAGTGAAGAATCCAAGTCGAATAATAGTACCAAAAAGAAATCAAGTCGTAATAAAAGCAAAAAATATAATTTTGATAATTTAACTACTAAAGACATTGCAAAAGGTCAAGCTTCGAAAGAGTTATTAAAAGAAGCAGAAGAACAGGCAAAGAAGAATAGAAAAAGTGCTAGTAAATCTTTAATAGACAATTCTTTATTTAAAGGTTTGGGCAAAATCCAGTCCGATAATTTAAAAGAAACAACAGATGCTAGTAATTTAGTTAATAATAAAGTAAAAAAGAAAATTAGCCAACTTGGCAAACAAATTGACAAAACAAATAAGGCGAATGCTGATATTGCAAAAGAAGATGCTGGTTCCCTTCCGACTAAAGGAAAAAAAAGCAGTCTTTTCGAAATGGATAAAAGTACAACAAAAGCCTTAGATAAATACATTGCAAGCCAACAAAAAGCTACTAAAGCTAGTTTGGAGACTACAAAAGCTGGAGCTAAAAGCTTACAAATTTTAAATAAGACAACAGATGCTGTCGATAAAAACAGTAATTCTACCACAAATAATACTAATAAAAAGAAGTCAAATACTCAGGCAACTAAAAACAATAACGTCTCTGCAAAAACAGCAAAACAACGTGCTAAAGAGTTGAATGAGGCTCTTAAAGATTTAAATGTAAGAACTTCTAACGATTTAGCTACATTTAAGGGGCTCTATAATCAATTAGGCGGAGATTTAGATGCAATTAAAAAGAAATATGCTTATGCTAATATTAATTTAACTGATAATGCATCTGCCATTGAAAAATTAAAATCTAATATAACTACAGTCACAGATAATATATCTAAAATTAATTCTGCTACTAAAGAGTCTTATGGTAGTACAGGTTTAACCACTAGTAATATAGAGGCTTTAGATACTATTTATGGAAGCTTGGATGGCTATGACCATAGTAAGCTATTCAAAAGCACTAGTTTAGGTGTAAAAGCTAATGCAACTGAATTGTCAAAACTTAATGAGCAATATAAAAAGTCTGAGATTAAAAAATATACAGATGAAATAGCCGACTTAAATAAACAATATGAGGCGGCTTGTGAGAAAGCTGGCGATGCAAGTAGTAGTGTAGCTGAAGTGAATGACGCTATAAACAAAAGAGATACATTAAAGAGTCAGATTCAAGATGCGGTTGAAGCTCGTTCGCAAATCGAAGGACAAACAAATGCTGTTACAGAATGGCAAAATGCCTTAAGTAATAATGAAGCTGGCGATTTATACGACACGATTTATTCTTCAGGTATTTCAGGCGCACAATCTAGATGGCAAAAGGGTGAAGTTGGCACAAATGAGTTTAAAAGTTTTGTCAAGATGTTCTCTGATCCAAACATCGATTATGGTTCAGCAAGCGCAGAAGATTACGCAAATCTTTATCAAGGAGCGATGGCTAAGGCTCAAAGATATTTTACTGAGGATGCTGGACAAGGACTTCAAAACTTTATGACTGACCTGCATGACCTAAATAGCTCTATGGCTTATGTTGATGAAAATGGCGCTTGGCAATTAAAGGGGTCAATTCAAGATATTGCTAATACAATGGGTATTTCTGAAGGTGCTGTACAAGCTATTACAGATAAAATTAGTGATATGGGCGCTAATTTCAATTTTGAAGAAGAGTCTGCGCAATTAACTAATCTTAGAAGCAAAGCAAATGAAGCATTCACCACGCTTGATGAAGGAATGTCTGAAAATTATGGCATTAACATGGATGCAGATGAAATAGGTGAAATTGATGACCAAATAAGTAAGCTAGACAAAGCAATGGAAGATGCCGGTGATAACAAGGAGTTAACCGATAAGCTTCAAGAAATAAAAGATTACTATGAAGCGTTAAGAGGTGAAAAGATTGAAGCTCAAGTTGATCCAGATACCGAAGAAGGCATTCAAAAACTAGGAAGTGACTTAGATTCTTTAAAACAGAAATATAAAGAAATTGACAATAACTTCTCTATTGATTGGACTAGAAATGATTCTGATTATTATAGTGACAAAAAGGATGAATTTTTAAGTGAACTTGAAAAAACAGATGTATATGATGGTGATTCAAAGAAATTCAATACTAATGCTGACGGTTTTAAAGAAGCTTACAATCAATTAGTTGCTTTAAGACAAAAACAACATGAATTGGAGAATTCAGATAAGATTGAATTTAAAGTAGACACAAGTCAACTTACAGAAGGTCAAAAATCAATAGTCGAGGCACAACAATCTATATTTGATGCTATAGATCAGTTTGACGATCAACAAGAAGATATCAATTTAGGTATAAACGTTGATTCTTCATTGGCAGTTAGTAATGCTCAAAATGTTATAAGTCAAGTTCAATCATTGGCGCAATCCGCAGATGTTGAAATTCCCGTAGAGGTTAAAAGCGCTGGTAAAGATGAATTGAATAATTGGATTAATAGCACTGAATGGAAAGACGATGAACAAAAGCAGATTGCTTTAGATGTAGTAGCCAATGCTGATGACGCTCAAGCAGCAATTGCTACATTAGAGGATAGCGACCATAAAATTGAAGTTCCAATCGAGATACAGCAAAGTTCTCTAACAGCAGCAGCTAAACAATATAGTGAATTCTTCCAAGAAAAATTATCAGGTGATAAATTTGCTAAAAAGCATGGTACAGATGGTAGTGGAGAATCTGACAGCAAACAAGAAATCGAGATCAATGTTACTGGTAATGCGGACAAGAAAATCGAACAGATTAAAAGTGACGCAGAGAGTATCGAGGACGTAGATATCAGTGTTAAAGCTGATGGAGCTAGTAGTGCAGCTGATGATTTAAAGAAAATTAAAAACTCTACTAATAACTATAATCCAGATGTTACTGTGAATGTTTCTGCTGAAGGTGCCGAAGACGCAGCTAATAATTTGAAGAAGATTCAGAAAGCAACCAATAATTATAATCCAGATGTTACTGTTAGTGTTTCTGCTGATGGGGCTGAAGAAGCAGCGACTGCTCTTAAGAAGATCCAGAAAGCTACAAACAATTACAACCCAAATGTAAATGTTACAGTTACAGCTTCGGGTGCTGATACCGCTGCGACTAATTTAAGCAAGATTAAAAATGCTACTAATAATATTAAATCTAATGTTTCTATAACTGTAAGTGCAAGTGGAGCTTCAGATGCTGCGGCACAAGTAGGCTCTATTAAAGACGCTTTAAAAGGAATTGATAGAAATATTAATATTAGTGTTAGCTTAAGTGGAGATATTTCTGCACAGGTCGCATCTATTTCTGCAAGTTTACAGTCTTTAAATACACCTGTGCAATTAAGTGTAAGTGCCGATACATCAGCATTGACTAATATTCAGACTCAGTTATCGCAAGTGAATTCACAATCTGTAGATCCTAGTGTTTCCGTGGTAGATAATGCTTCTGGTGTTTTATCTAGTATTATTGGTTTACTAGGTAGTATTAATAGTAAGACGGTTACAGTAACAGTAAATAAAGTCGTCAATAAAGTTGGCGGAGATGACGTGGACGGCACTGCCCATGTGTCTGGTTCTGCTCATGCTTCAGGTAATGCAAATAAAAAGAAAAAAACTAAGAAGAACAAAAAAAATAAAGCTTATGCTAGAGGTACATGGGGTGCTTCAAACGGTGGATTAAGTTTAATGGGAGAACTTGGTCGAGAGATCGTAGTAAGAGGTTCTAACTGGTTTACAGTTGGTGATAATGGTGCTCAAATGTTCCCTGTTCGTAAGGGGGACATTATTTTTAACCATAAATTATTGTGGACATATTCAGTAATGAGTATGTAAATATTTATCTAAATGCTGGAAAATCCTAAAGCTAAATATACTACAACATAAGATTGAAATAAATCTAAGTGTGACGGTTACGAAAGTAGAAAAAAATATTTAGATGAGAGCGAGGTTAAATCCCCTGCTCTTTTTATAATGGACAATCAGCAGCTAATACTCGAATAGAGTAAAGTTCAACGACTATCCCTTAAGGGGAGTAGAATCACAAGCGATTGGTGGTTCGAAAAGGTAAACGTGTACAAAAAAAAATAGAACCATTGGTTCTATTAATTATTATATTGAGCAGCGCCACCATAAAATTTTATACTACCTGAAATTTCGTTTTTGGTTGTATCTTCTGTATTTCTTAATGAGCTTATATCCATTTTAAAGTTAGGTTGTTCCGTACCTGTGCGTTCAGAAGATAGTATTGGGTATGTATCTACGGTGTTGCCTTTATATTTTACTTTTATTTCATCAAATTTTATGTAGCTTATTTCATTTGATAATGTTATTTTCTCTAAATAAACTGATGTTTCTGGTTTAAAAGTTACATCATATAAGCCCGTATGATATGTATCCCATCCATTTGTATCTCTCACTTTTTCATCAAATGAATTATAGCCGTAAAACTGTACACTTAAAGAGATAATATCTTTCTTTGAATTATTATAAAATTTAAAATAAATATCGGATGCACGACCAGCTTTTAATTCTTCTAAAATGGCGCCATCTGGAATGACTGCATATGACTTGTATACATCATCATAGCCATAGATAGTTTGTAGATTAAAACTTAATACAATTAAACTTGTGAGTAAAACTTTAAAAATCTTTTTCATAATCTCTTTCTCCTAAGTTAATAATATCATATTTTGTACACGAAGATATAGTCTAGTCTCATAAGAAATTATGAGGAGTTTTAACTCTCTATAAAGTAGCGATTTATAGAAAATATATACGAGACAAACTGAAGAAATTTTGCAAAATGGTTCTGTTACGGCAAATGGTGGTCGTGGAGCGCCTGTAGGATTTAAGGCAAACGCAAATGGCACTGCCCACGCAGGTGGTACAGCTTATTTAAATGGGGGAACATATTCTGGTGGATTTAAATTCTATGGAGGAGCATCTCAATATAATGGCTACTCTGCTTCGAACTATTCAGGATATACAGCTCCAGCGCAGACATATACCGCAGCTTCAAGTGCTGCGTCATCTGCTACAGAAGCAGCGGATGAATTTAATGAAACTATTGACTGGGTAGAAATCAAAATTGACCGATTAGAACGAAAAATCGACCAACTAGACACTGTAGCTCAATCAGTATTTACATCTTGGGAGAAACGTTCTGAGTCATTAGCAGACCAATTCTCAAAGGTCACAGACGAGATTGCTCTACAACAATCTGCATATGAAACTTATATTAATAAAGCTAATTCTCTTGGCTTAAGCGAAGAGTATGCCGCTAAGGTAAGAGATGGCGAATTAAGTATTCAAGATATTACTGATGAAGATTTACATGAAAAGATTCAAGATTATCAGGAATGGTATGAAAAGGCATTAGATTGTTTGGATGCTCAAGTTGATTTAAAAGAGACGTTACAAGAGATTGTACAGACCGACTTTGATAATTTGATTAAACAATATGAACAATTGGCTGATGCAATCGAACATAATACTAACTTGTACGATAATACATTAGATATTATCGAAAACCAAGGTAACTTTGCAGGCGTTGAGTATTATAAAAACTTAATGGATAGCACGACCGAACAAATGGATGTTGTCCAAAAAGAAATTATTAAGGCTCAAGATACGCTTAATAAAGCACTTTGGTCTGGTAAGATTACCGAAGGTACTGAACAATATAATGATAATATTGCCACTATCAATGAATTAAAAGAACAGTGGCAAGATTTATACAATCAGAACTTAGAATATCGTAATGATATGTGGCAAATGGACTGGGATTCATTTGACAAGGCTCTTGAATATATTGGTAAAGTAACTGATGAAACTAACTTCTTAATTGACTTAATGAGCACGAATGATAATGACTTGTTCAATAAGAAGAATGGTGAATTAAATGATTGGGGTAAGACCACAGGTGCTTTACACGCTATTAATTATGATGTTTATATGGCTGAAGCTGATAAATACGCAGCTAAGGTTAAAGAACTCAATGAGATGATAGCAAAAGATCCTACTAATACTATTCTAATTGACCAACGTAATGAGTATGTTAAAGCCCAACAAGAGTCAATTCAAGCAGCTCAAGATGAAAAGAAAGCTGTACAAGAATTAATTAGTGATTCTTATGATAAGATGCTTGAAGTCTTAGAGGATTTAATTGATAAGCGTAAAGAACAGCTAGAAGCCGAAAAGGACTTATACGATTATCAAGAAGAAGTTGTAGATAAAACTAAAGAAATTACTGACCTTCAAAAGCAATTAATGGCAATTGAGGGCGATGATTCTGAAGAAGCTAAATCTAAGCGCCAATCATTAACTGAGGATTTAAAAGATGCTCAAAAAGATTTGCAAGATACCGAGTACGACAAATGGTTAGATGACCAAGAGACAATGCTTGATAATTTGTATGATGAATACGAAACAATCTTAAACGAGCGTTTAGATCATATCGATGCTTTAATGCAAAGCATGATTGATTATGCTAATACTAACGCTGCGAACATTCAAACCACCATTAAGAATGTTGCTTCAGCTTTAGGATATAACATCTCTACTGGTTTAGAAGGTGCTATATCGGCAAATCAAAAAGATGGCATGACTAATTTTTATGGTGATGGCAAGAATAATACTTCTGCAAATAAATATGTTGAAACAACTTTTGATAAGACAAATGCTAGTATCAATCAAAGCGGAACTGTAATAAAACCAAACGATACCACATATACTAAAGAACAATGGGAAGCTGAACAACCTAAGCCAGCTCCTACTCCTGCTGCGCCACAAACTAGATCATTAGATGATGCGACTGTGGCTGGTATTGCTTCCGCTATTTGGTGTGAAGGCAACTCTGGTTGGGGTAACGACCCATATCGTAGGGATAGATTAGTTCAGAAATTTGGTGAAGATGGACGTAATAGGGTTCAAAACTATATTAATGCCCATGCTTATAATGGGGATTTGTACCGCTATTGGGCTAATAACTTAGGTTATAACGCTAGTAACTTCCACTACTCAGCATTTGAGACTGGTGGATACACTGGTAATGATGAAGGTTTTGCAATGCTTCATGCCAAAGAGCGTGTCTTAAGTGCTCAACAAACATCAGCATTTGAAGAGTTTATTTATAAACAATTGCCAGAATTAAGTGATTTGCTTGGTTCATTTGATAGTTCAAGCGTTTCTACTGGTGGTGAATATGCTCAAACTGTTAATGCAGATGTGAATGTTAGCATTTCTCTTCCTAATGTTCAAAATGCAACAGATTTTATTAATGAATTAAAATCTAATAAGAATTTTGAGAAATTGGTTCAAAGCATGACTGTGGATCAATTAGCTGGTAAAAATTCTTTAGCTAAAAATAGAATTAAATTCTAATAATAATTAGTAATGAGGGACGATTCTTCTTCCCTCATTATTTTATTTTTATAAACAATATAAGAATTAGGAGTAAGAATATGAAGTTGTTCGATAGAACATATAAATATACATTTAGTCTAAAAAAATATTTAACAGATATTTTTTGGGAGGATGATGAAGGCAGACGATGGGCTGAAAAAGCCGATGGGAAGCCTGTTGAAATAATTAGTACCAAATGCGGTCGTATTTATATTGATAAAGAAACACAAACTGTAGTTCCGCAATGGTGCGATATTGAAGAATAAAATATACATACCTTGTATATTTTTGAGTGGAGGTGCTTATGGATAAAGAAAAGAATATCCTTGAGCTAGTAAAGCAGTACAAGGAAGAAAATGAGATTTTAAGAAAAAACATAAAAGAATTAATTGAAGTAAATGAATCCTTAAAGGAAGATTTAGGCGATAATTGGGTTCATTCAAAAATATACAAAGATGCTATTAAAGAAGCAAAAGAAATGAAAGATAAATATGATGAAGCTTATAAAGAGATGATTAAAATCACCTCTGAATATAAGCAAAAGATGAAAGAATTAATCAATAAGTATTAGAAAGGAGTCCATATGAGAGTTGTTGATTTTGAGTGGTTGGGAAAGAAATTATCTGATTATGGTTATATTATTGGTTCGTTAGATAAATCAAGAAATAATCAAGAGATTGGTAATGACCTCTCCTACTCTAAAGATAAAGTGCCGAATGCTGATTATCTTTGTTCCGCAGGATTAACATTTGACGGTGCTTATGACATTGAATTTGGTATCATGCCTAACCCATGTGGGCATCCAGAAAATGATGGCATGACCTATGAAGAAATTAATGAAATGATGTATTGGTTGAATCAGAGAGGATTTTATAAATTAACTTTAATTTATGATGAAGATGTTGAAGAGAAAGTATTTTATTACGGAACTTTTACCGCTGAATTAAATAAAGTTGGAAGCACCGTTACTGGTTTACAACTAGAATTTCAATCAAATTATCCGTATGGTCTTGTTTTAGTTGAAGAAGAATATGACATTGAGGCAAATACACCTGTGGCAATAGAATCGAAGTCTTTACAAATCGGTCATGTATATTTAGATGCTACGGTTACTTGTAATTCAGCAGGCGATTTAGAAATAACTAATGATTTAGACGAGAATAATCTAGTTAGGGTTAAAAATTGTATGAGTGGCGAAGAACTTAAATTAAATGGCAAGAATAAAATTATCACTTCTTCGTTAACTCATAAGCGTCTATATAATGACTTTAATACGAATTTTATTCGGATATGTAATGTTTTAAAATCAGATGGTTCAGTGAATATCACGAATAGTTTTACTTCTAATCTTGATATTAATTTGAAGGTATCTTATGAAGCGGTACGAAAGGTTGGAATTATATTATGATTTTACTTGATGAAAATAATTTAGTTCAGACCTTTACAGTAGAATTATCGACACGAGATCATAATCATTTGGGGGTGCTGTCTCCTATTGATTTACAAGTCGAAGTTAATTTTAATGAAGCTGATGAGATTAGTTTCGATATTTATAAATATGCTGATGATGAATTAGCTCAATTAAACGAAAATGAAGTCAAACAGAAAAAATATTTGTGGGATGAATTAACAGACTTTAAATTTGTTTACGTAAAAGAATTAGAAGAATATTTTGAAATCGAAGTAGAAATCAATGATGAAGATGAACTTTATAAGAGTGTTAACGGTAAAGGTGCTTGTGAATCTGAGTTAGGACAAAATTTATTGTTTGGTTTAGAAATCAACACTGAAAATGATATTAAGCGAACAGATTACTTACAACCGACTGTATTTTATAATCCTGATGCTCCTGAAGCTTCGTTGCTACATCGTGTACTTAGTGGCGTCCCGCAATATTCAATCGGACATGTAGATACTACTTTGATGAATATTCAGAGAACATTTGACGCAGATGATGAAGATATTTATTCATTCTTGACTGAAACTGTTGCCGAAGAGATTGGTTGTATCTTTATATTTGATTCTGTTAATCGTGTTGTCAATGCATATGATTTAAAGACTACTTGTCTTGATTGTGGATATAGAAGTGAATTGCAATTTGATGTCTGTCCTGAATGCGGTGGTACTTCCCTTCACTATCCTTATGGAGACGATACTACTATTATTGTAGACACTGAGAACTTAGCCGAATCGGTTTCATTCGAGACAGATACTAAGAATGTTAAAAATACGTTCAAGATGGAAGCTGGCGATGATAATATGACCGCTGCTGTTAGAAATAGAAATCCTAATGGTAGTAATTATATTTATTATTTTTCTGAAGAACAAAAACATGAAATGCCAGATGAACTAGTAGAAAAGCTAGATTCGTATGACGCATTAATGGATCAATATGATGATGAATATTCTAATCTGATGGAGCGTATCTATGAAGAGATGGATAAATATTCATATTATGAAATATCTATGATGCCTAATGAAAAGATTGTAGATGAATTGCCTGATATTGGCGATGCTCTAGAAGGAACATTTTATTTAATTAAACAAGATGGTAAAGAATATATTTATGATGAATATGCCATTAATAATGGTGAATGGGTTAAAATTGATGAAGTAGCTAAGTATGAATATTCTACTGCTACCGTAGAATTAAAAAAGATAACCGATTCTATTCCGCATGATAAACTTCCCTTCTTTAGTGTCTCTCAATTAGGTGAATATACTTCTACAGCAACTGTTAATAGTTATTTAATGTCTTATCTTAAGACTTTGTATGCAAGTGGTTATTTTACAGCAACTGTTAATTTAGAAAACTGGGTTTATCAAGGCGAAGATGAAGATGGAACAATTTGGGGCTTATGGGTTGGAACTATTACTATGGAGAATAACTCTAATCCTGAAGATAAAGTTGTTTCTCAGACTTTAAATTTCTTCGTAAATGATGATTATGATACATATGTGTCTCAGAAGGTAGCTAGTGAACTAGCGAAATTAAAGGATGAAGATGGTAGTGTATATGATGTATTGAATATTCGTATTTATAATGAAGATAAAACCATCGATTATGATGCTAGTTTAGAAAAGTTCCAATATGCTATTCAATATTATAGTTTGCATAGACTTCAATCATTCTTGTCTGCTATTCAGAATTGTATAGATATCATGATTGAAGAAAATCAAGCTAAAGAAAGTTCTGATTTATATACTACTTTATACACACCTTATTATAAAAAGTTGTATTCGGTTCAAAGTGAAATTGATAAAAGACAGACTACGCTTGATTCAATTAACGAAATGCTTCAATTAAGATATAAAAGACAAAAAGAAATTCAATCAGCTCTAAATTTCAAAGAGTATTTAGGCGAAGATTTATATAAAGTCTTTTGTATGTATAAACGAGAAGAAACGTTTAAGAATGATAATTACATTAGTGATGGTTTAGAAAATAAAGAGCTGTTAGAAAATGCAGGCTCTTTTTTAAATGCAGCTAAAGATGAATTATATAAGTCTGGTGAATATCAACATAGCATCGATGCTGATTTGCAGAATCTTTTAGCTATAAAGGAATTTCAACCATTAAGAAAATCATTTGTAGTTGGTAATTTCATACGAGTAAGAGTTGATGGTAAGCCATATAGATTACGCTTAATTACCATTGAATTTGATTTTGGAGATACGAATCATATAGATGTAGAATTTTCTGATGTTACTAAAATTAAAAATGGAGTCACAGATGTATACGATGTATTAAATCAAGCATCATCTATGGCAACGTCATATGGATATTTAACTAATCAAGTAACGAATTCAAAAGATACAGTAAACATGTTTAAAGATTTTGTTAATTATGGTATGACTACCACCGCTGTTAAAATCGTTAATGACTCAGATAGACAAGATATTACATTTGATGATAGTGGTATTTCTCTTAAGCGTAGGCTAGATTATGCAGATGAATATGAATTGTATCAAATGAAGATTATTAACAATGGTCTTTATATTACAACTGATGGTTGGCGAACTGTAGAATGTGCGATTGGTAAATTCTATACATCTGATCCAGATACAGGCAAACAAGTCTTAAAATATGGTATATTGACTGATGCTTTAGTAGGTAAATTAATTCTAGGTGAAGAATTAAAGATTTATTCAGAAGATTCATCAGCTACATTGTCATTTGATAATCATGGTTTAGTCTTAAATGCAAAAGATAACGGTAGTGGAAAATATGATAAAATCTTCTCTATCCAAAAGGATGGCGTAGACCAATTATATATTGATAATAAAGGTAATGTTATCTTAAATCAATATGTTCAAACGGCTGATGTTGTACGTTTAATTGAATCTGAAACGGCTAAGTTTGATGACCTCTATGTTAAAAATGAAACAGTTGAAAAGTTATTTGCAGATTATGTAAAGACTGAGAACTTAGAGGCTGAGATAATTAAAACAAGTACGATTGAAGCCATTAAAGGTAATATTACACAGCTTCAATCAGATTATGTGCAAGTTAATGATAAGCTCGTAGCAAATAATGCTTCGATTGAAGATTTAAAGGCAACAAAATTAGATGCGGGTGAATTAACTGCTTATAAAGCTACTGTAGAAAATTTATTAGCTTCTTACGCAACAATAAAGCAATTAGAGGCAGATTATCTTAAGGCAAAAGATATCGAAGCTGATTATGCAAAGATAACATTGCTAGAGAGTACATATGCTACCATCGAAAATCTTAATGCAACTAAGGCGACAATTGAAGATTTGATTGCTAAAAAAGCAAGCATTGAAGATTTAAATGCTGTTAATGCGCAGATAACTAATTTAAATGCGGAATATGCAAAAATTAACAATTTAGTAGCTGAAAAAGTTGATGCTGAATATGTACAGGCTGAACTTGTTAAGTCCAATAAGGTCATCACTGACCAAATAGATGCGATTAACGCAACAATTGAAAGCTTAGATGTAAAATATGCAACTATTGAGCAATTAAACGCAGCTAAGGCTAATTTAGAAGAATTAATTGCTAAAAAGGCTACAATTGACGAATTAAACACAGCCAAAGCAGAGATTGGCGTGCTAGATACTAATTTAGCTAATATTAATACGATTCTTTCTGGTTCTATTGGTTCAGGAAGTATTCAGACTATGCATTTAACAGCGGATAATGTTGTTATAGATGACGCTATTATTAAGAGTGCGAATATTTCAGACTTAGATGTCAGCAAATTAAACGCTGGCGAAATTAGCACAAATAAATTCCTTATTAAAAGTGATAATGGTGGAATCGTCATCAATGGTTCTACTCAACAATTTAAAGACAAAAACAATAAGGTCAGATTGCAAGTCGGACAAGACGCACAAGGTAATTTTAATTTTATTGTGTTTGGTGAAGATGGTACTACTGCTATTTATGATGAAAATGGTATTACAAGTAAAGCAGTGCCTGATGGTTTAATTGTAGATGGTATGGTTGCTGACGATGCCAATATTGCAGGTTCTAAACTTAATATCGATTCCGTAGTCGAGAAGATAAATGAAGATGGAAGTAAGAATATTAATTCAAGTAAGATTTGGATTGATGATGAAAATCAGTCATTAGGTGCTAAGTTTACTAATATTGAAAACTCTATTACTTCAAATAGCTCTGATTTAACTAATTTTATTAATCAAACAACAAAAGACTTAGATAGTCTTCAAGGGCAAATTGATGGAAGCATTCAGACCTTCTTCTATGAATATGAGCCAACTAATAATAAAGTTCCTTCAAATGAATGGACTACAACTAGTTTAAAGAACAATCACTTAGGAGATTTATTCTATAACACAAAGACTGGTTATTGTTATCGTTGGCAAGTTGTCAATAATGAATATTCATGGCAACGTATTACCGATGTAGACGTTACAAAAGCTTTAGCTGACGCAGCTAATGCACAAGAAACAGCAGACAATAAGAGAAGAGTGTTTGTAATAACCCCTACTCCACCATATGATGTTGGTGATTTATGGACGCAAGGTAGTACTGGTGAAATTCTTAAATGTAAGGTTGCTAAAACAAGCCAACAGACTTATGCCGAGTCGGATTGGGAGAAGGCTAGTAAATACACGGATGATTCTAAGGCAACTGAAGTTGATTCAAAAGTAACCACCCTTCAAACTAATTTTGAAGTGGAACAAGGTAAAATTACATCTTTAATTAAAGAGACTGAAAATATTAAGAATACATATGCTACAGAATCTGAATTGACTACTTTGACTGATAAATACAATCAAACTGTTTCTAAAGTTGAAGGTAATACGACAACTATTGCAAATATTCAAACATCAGTGGATACGCTGAATACTGATTATAAAGCAATGGATTCTAAGATGACCGAAATCAAACAGACAGCGGATGGTGTATCTACGACAGTCACGCAAAGTAAGAGCAAATGGGATCAAGCATCTACAAACGCAAGTAATGCCTTGACACAGGTGCAAAAAGCTCAAGAAACTGCTACTTCGGCTCAGTCTATTGCTACTCAAAACGCTAATAAATTTGAGTGGATTATTAAAAGTGGCACTGATAAGACGAATTTTACTTTAACTGATAGAACAGCTCAATTGGTAGCTGATAATATCAATATTAATGGATTAGTTAGCTTTAAAGGCTTAGATAGCGGTACGCAATCGTTAATTAATAGCAAAATGGAGACTAGTGCTGTTAAAGAATACATAGCTTCTAGAGGCGAAAACTTAATAATCAACGGTAATGCCTCTATGGGTGACAATACGAATTTTAATAGTTTTTTATATGATGGAAGTGATACCTATTCGGGAGCTGGATCTTTTACAATATCACCAACGCTCGGTCAATACGAATCGAGATGGATAGATGAGTATATCCCTGTTGACACATCTTTGAATTATGAATTATCTTACTATATTAAATCTGATAATTATGATGCTTTATATTATGACTGTATAACTTGTTATGATGTTGATAAAAAAGAAATTAATGTTTCATATATAATGTGGCAACCAAATAGTACGACTACTCTAGCTAAAGACCTTAAAGATGGTGACACTGTAGTTTATTTAACTGATGTTTCTGGTTTTAATGCGTCTTTGACTCAAGATTATACTAAAGCTTTGATTTTTTGGAACTATACAAATTCCAAAGGTTATACATATGAGCCAGAGACTTACTCTAGATATTATTATGTAGATTTATGGGAAGACGCAAGTTCTATTGATACGACAAACAACACCATAACTCTGAAATCAGCATGGTCAAACGGTACTTTTTCTGCTGGAACATCTGTATCTCAAGGTTCTTCGTCAAATACATTTGTATATTTGAATTCGAATTATAGAGCGGAACCAATTAATACATGGATTCAGAAAAAAGGAATAATAGGCGGAATTGGCATTAATAACGAAAATTGTAAATTTAGATATGGAACGGCATATATTAAAGTGGGCTGGATGATATGGCATCAATCAACGGCAACTAAATACTCTATATCTAATATTAGTTTTACTTCCAATGGTGATTTAAAAGCAAACCAATCAATCATTGATAACTGGGCAAAAGATTCTATTGTCAACGGTGAGACTGTTATTAATGGTGGCTATATTAAAACAAATACTATTAACACAGACCAGTTAGCAGTACAAAGCATATTTGCCACAGGAACTGCCGTTATGAATATTATCAACGCTCAAGAAATTGACGCTAGACGTATTACAACAGGGCGATTAATTGGTGAACGAATCGATGCTCGTGGAATAACAGTCACATCAGATGACAATGTTGAAACAGTTAGAATAGATTCAAATGGTGATTTAACCATGCGAGGCAATTTTAGTAGTTATAACTATGTCAGCGGTCAATCAGGTTGGGCTATTAACAGCAATGGTACGGCTGAATTTAACGATGTAATTGCTAGAGGTAGTGTCATTACTGGTGATGGCGGAATTATATCAAATAGCGGTTCTGCATCGGATGTAACCTTCTGGGCTGGCTCTGATTACTCAAATAGAAAAGATGCTCCGTTTATTGTTTATTCTGATGGTTCTATTAAGGCAACTAAAGGTGAATATAGCGGTTTATGGACTGGTGATATTGAAGTCGGCAACATTAAGATATCCGATCCAAGCAAATTAGCTGGCGATGATGCTTTACTGACCATTCAAAATGGTAGTAATGGAATAAAGCGAGTCCAATTATCAGATACAAATATAAGTGCATTTGCACAAAATATTTCAATTACAGATAATTCGTATTCAGAAAAAATAAGTTTAAGTCAACAAGGAATTGGATATTTTAGTAATAGTATCAATATTGATAATGCTTCATATCTAAATAATACTAGCTTACTACTTAATAAAAATGAATTAACTACAAATTCTAAAGGTTTCGTATTTAAGAATGATGTCGATGTAGGTCTATCTGGCTACAACAATAATTTAACTGTGCACGGTAGGTCAATTCAAGATAATGCAACTATTTATAGTACGCTCCTATTTGGAGATAATGTGTTATTAACTAGATTGGCTACTGGTTTAAATATAGATGTATTAGTTTAGGAGGTGAATAAATGGCAAGTGGAAGTTTTTCAAATGGTTCTGGTCAGAACTGTAAACTGGTAATTAATTGGAGTAGTTCTCCAGGTAACGGTGGTTCTACTGTCTCTGCTAGTTTGGTCGCTCAGAACCAAAATAATGCTTACTTTAGTGCGGTAGTATATGGATATGGATTAACTATAAATGGAAGTGGCGTTTCTGGTTCAGGAGCCGGCTTAAGCTCTGGTATGAACGGTGCGTCTACTTTGATCTCGCACTCTGTATGGGTAGGTTATTATGGAAATAAATCAATTAATATTAATGGTTATGCTAACTTTAACGGCATCTGGTCGCTAAGTAACCAATCAATTTCTGGTGATGTTTCATTGGATAAAGTAGGCTCACCTCCTACCCTTTCAAGCTTTTCGCTAACTACATCTACGACAAATGGAATAATCAGCGAAGTTTTAAATACATTAGAATTTTCATGGTCTAAAGCATCAAGCTATGATAATACTTGTAAATATTATTTTGGAGTCAGCATCGATTCTGCTGACTGGGCTTGGACTGTAGCTAGTACGGACATCAACACTCAATCATGTACATATACCATTCCTAGACATACACAAGGAACGACTTATAAATTTGCTTTATATGCAAAGAATGAAGTTGGTACTTCTAGTTATTTATATACTGATACTATTACTATAAATAAATTAAATCCGCCAACTATTCAAAATACCATTGGCACTGTCAATCCTTATATTAGCGAAGTATTTTATGTTTATCTATCAGCGACAAGTCAAACTATGGGCGGTTCTACTTCACCCGCAGGAGCTTTATATTATAATGACACCTTATTAGCGGAAGGCTCTCCTTATGTTGTATCTGGTGACAATGTTAATTTAAGCTTTACCTATGCAGCTGACAAGTATCTTGCGTGTTTAGGTGCGACTAGATATCAGAGTGATGAGTTTAAGGTTGTTATTTGGACTACCAATAGTAATGGTTCAAAGTCAGAATCTGTATCACAAAGTTTTACTATAAATATAAATACTGATGGCGGTGCTACTCCATTATTAAGCTCCCCTACCCTTTCAGGTGGTGAGTTTGGGTATGGTAGTACTTGTTTTGTTCAAGGCAGGTCAACTGTTAATGTTACAAGTCCTAGTGTGACGTTTAGACGAGCATTATCATCTGTGACAGCATCATACTCTATTTACGTTACTGATAGTTCAAAAGTAGATGGACAATCGGCTAGTTATTCAAATTTACTTGCAGGCAAGAAAACAGCAACTGTTGTGGCTGTAGACTCAAGAGGATTACAAACAAGTGCCTCTGTTGATTTTATAGTACAAGCCTATTCAAAACCAACTATTAAAGAATTAAAAGCATCACGTTTAGATGATCCACAAACTAGCGTTGCGTTAACATATCAATTGTACTACACCCCAATATATCGTTATCCTGACGTTAATACGCAAGGTACGCAACTTAATGATATAAATACCATGCAATACGCTACTTACTTGAAGGATTATGATATTTCAGGTGGTTTTACTTGGTCTAATTTGTCTTCACGCACCGCAACAACAGCTACTAATTTATCTACTGAAAATGTTTATTGGGCTAGATTAAAGATTACAGATAAGTTATATCCATCTACTAATGATTCGAATACTTATACGGAAGCAACAGTTCTAATCCCTACAATAAATACGAATTTAGGAATAAGAAGTTGGGGCGTTGGAATTAACTGTGTCCCTCAGAAAAAATGGGGGCTAGAAGTTTCAGGTAGCAGTTACTTTAAGAATAGCGTCAGTATAGACAATGGTTTAATTTCAAACGGTAAGTTAACTGTTAACAGTACGATAAATACAACTGGAGGGATTGAAAGAGAAACAGATACTAGATACGAAAATACCTCTCCTTCTGATTATGCTAATGTAGTTCGTTTTAGAGGTCTTAAAACAACACCAGCTATAAATGCTCCTTCAGGTGCTAGTGAGAATGGCTTTGTGGATTTAATTGGATTTTGTGGTTGGGGCGACCAACAAGCAAGTGGATCGCATGAAATAGCAATTGGTAAAGCTGGTATAGCTCATAGATGGGGCGAAAGCGATACTACATGGAGTAACTGGCTTACTTTAATGGATAGTGATGATTATGACCATATTAGAAATGGCGAAACGCCTGTTATGGTCATCTTGGAATAAAAAGGAGAAAATTAAGAATGAGTATAAACGTAAAAGCAAATAATACGACACATACTATACCTGAAGAATATCAATACTCAACATCAGAATCTGTTTATACAGGACGAAAGTGGATTGATGGGAAGAAAATTTATACGACTGTGATGAAAGGAACTTTGACGCAGAGTAACTATACTTTGCCATCTTGTTGTAAAGGATTGATAAGTACAATGATTGATATGCACGCAATTTGGTTAGACACAGGAAACAATTGGCGATATATACCAATTGCTCATCAAGATAACGTGCGTGATGGTGTAGGAATCAACGTGCTTGGAAGATATGGAGATAACGTCTACCTTGCTCGCAATGCCGAAACAGGGGGGGGTACTCTCTATATTATCCTCGAGTACACCAAAACAAACGAATAACAGAAAGGTGGTGCTAGTATGACTGTTAATGCGAAGGCAAATGGCACCACCCATAAATTACTCGAACAAACAGATATTTTCGACATGATCTATCCAGTAGGTTCTATCTACTGGTGTAAATCCGAATCTGAATGTCCACTATCAAAATACGGTGGAACATGGAAGGTAGCTGATTTTGAAATCATATCTCAAGCCAATACAATGTATGGATTAGATATTGAGGCAGGAATCTTGACGAATAATCAGAATGTACGGATTTATCAAACGAACAACTCCCTTGCTCAGAGATGGTCTTTAGGTATGAAATCATTTAAGAGTGATGAATCTCTAGGCTTTTGTCTAGCTTGGGTGAGAATTGCATAAGGAGAAATATATGACAACATATGCATACTGTAAATTAGATGGCAAGAGTAAAGAACTTCTAGGTATCTGTACCATCAAAGATTATGATATGACTACGAAGTGTGTCATTGATGGAAATACTGCTATAGATTTTGCCAAATTACAAGGCTATAAAGTCTATAGTGATGAACAAGGATACAACCATCTAACTTATGATGAAGAACAATACAATGCTTATTTAAAGCAAAAAGAAATTGAAGAATCAAACGCTGAAAAACAAGCTGCAATTGATTCTGTTAATAAAGAATTACTTGAACTAATCACTGTAACTGAAGAAGAGTCCGACAAAAAAGGATATAATTTTAGAATCTATAAAATTGGTGATTTAGTAGTCAAGAAAGAATATATCGAAATTCCACAAGAAGAAAATGATGGAAGTGACTATACTAAACCTATTACTTTTGAAGTAGATATGGAAGTAACAGAAGGTTTATGGTACACAGACGGAGATAACACTTGGGAATGTATCAAGAGTGGCATACCTACATCATTTGATGATAAGGAATATTTTGATGTAATTGAATAAAAATAGAAGGAATTAAATGGAGGTAACGAGCGAAATGACTGATAAAAATGTGCATTTTGCCTCAATCATAAATGGAGGTATTATGAATGGATATTTTGGACTTGGTGGGCAAAGACACACCTTGGTTAGCCGTAATTTGCTTATTAATTAGCTTTATATTTGAATTTTCAAAGATACCAGTCAACCCTTGGGGTTGGCTTTTTCATTGTATCAGTAAGAAAATTACGGCACCGATTGATGAAAAACTATCGGTTATGGAAAAAGATACCATTGAACAATATAAAAAGATTAATGATTGCTTAATGGCTTTATCAGAAAAGCTAGAAAACAACGCAAATAAAGAAGATGACCGATATGCAAAGAGTTTGCGGAGACAAATCATAGATTTTGGCGGTTCTATTAGAAATGGCAAAGATAATTCTCGTGAAGCATACGAAGAAGTAATGCGTATGTACAGTGAATATCACGAAATCTTAAGGCAAACTGGCGGAACGAATGGATATATTGATACAGAATATCAGCTTATAACAGAGTCATTTAAAGAGCATAGCAAGCAAAATGACTTTGTTGAATAGGAGGTAGAAAATGGATTTATCACAGATTTTACAAGTGTTAGAAACAATTGGAATCTTGGTCATTGGTGGGTTTGGATACTATTTTAAACAATCTGCCAAGGCTAAAAAGAAAGCTGTGGAAGTTGAGCAATGTATTGCTTCGATTATGGCTGATGTAGTTTTATACATCAAACAAGCAGAAGAAGATTATAAAGATGTCTCACATGCAGGAGGACAAAAATTTGAGCAAGTCGTTAATAAATTATACGAGCTTGTTCCAGATGCACTTCACTCTTTTATTACAAAAGAAATGATTGAGGATATGGTGCAAAACACTTTTGAAGAAATGGAGAAATATGTAGCAATTCAGTTAGATAAAGCTACAGATTCAATTAATACTTCAAAAGTAAGTCAATTGGGATAAAAACAGATAAAAATAACCTGAGCATGGGGTTCACTCCCCCAGCTCTTTTTTTTATGCAAAGGAGGAATTTTTTATGCAAGCAAACAAACAATACTCTAACGGTGGTGTGCAATATGCGATGTATCCTAATCCAGTAATGAATATCACTCAGACGATTAATGGATATTATTCGCACCGTGGTACTAATGCGATTGATGATGCGCAAGCCGATACTGGTATTTCAAATGGATACGCTCCATGTGATTTAGTTTGTGTTGCAACTGATTATGGTGATGCATACGGGAATGCAATGTTTTGGCAAAGTACAGCACCCGTAATGACACGTAGTCATGGTCAACAATATATCACAATGATGGTTATTCATGATGATACCGCAGATGCTTATGTAGGACTAACTGTATCTCAAGGACAACAGTTATTCAGCGAGGGTACTGCGGGGAATGCGACAGGTAATCATAATCACATCGAGGTAGCGTTAGGTCAATGGACTGGCGTGCATTATGTGGCAAGCGGTGGAAGTACAGCTTGGGGTACAACAGTATGGATGCTCCCTGGTAATATTAATCCTGCCGAAGTTTTCTTTGTTGATGATACGAATATTGTAAATGGCGGTGGCTTAGATTGGGCAACAACGGGTGGTTCTGCTAGTACATCATCTAGCTCTTTTAGCACATCTGATTTAATTGAAGAGCATGCTAAGGCAACATTTACCGTAGATCAGCTAAATGCACGTGTTAATAGTCCAACCAGTGACTGGATTTGTCGTCAATATAATACTGGAGATACGGTTGAGTACACTTATAAATGGGTTGGCAACGGATACCGCTACATCTGTTGGTACGAGGCTGAAAATTTAATTATGGTAGCTGTTAACGGCAATGAACAAGGCACAGAACCTTGGGCTACATTTAGTGCTATTGACGAAGCGTCACAACCAGAATCTACAGATTTAACAGATGAACATGGCTGGGCTAAATATAAAGTAGACCAAGTTAATGTAAGAAAAGATAGTGTTAATGGTGACGTTGTTAAGACTATTAATTCTGGTGATGTAGTTGAATATACACAAAAGTGTGCCACTTCAGAACATCGATATATTTCTTATGTCGAAGGTGACACTCGTTATTATGTAGTCTGCTCCCCTACTGCGGAACGTTCTACGGAATGGGCAGATTTTTATGATACAAACCCTAGCGTTTCAACATCTGAAAATACTAAGGCAGATACAAAGGATGAAACAAATACAAGTAGTTTTAGTGAAGTAAATGAAGGTGAAGTTGAACAGCCTGATCTTGTTGATGAAGTGTTAGAAGATGAAGCTGTAACTGTTGATTTAGTATCGCACGATTTATATAGCTATAAATGCCCTTATGTGATGACACCTAAAACGATTGTAATTCACAATGCTGCTACACCTAGTGGTACAGCCAAGGCTTTGTCACTAGCTTTGAAAAATTATAAAGAGTATAAATCTTGGCATTTTAGTGTTGATGATAAGGATATTATTGAATCTCTACCTTTAAACCGCAACGCTTTTGCAACTGGCGATGGAGGTATGGGTGTTGGTAATCGTACTGGAATTCAAATCGAAATCGCTAAAGATTTAGATACTGACTCGACAGAAGAATGGCAGAAGGCACGTAAGAATGGTGCTAAGTTAACAGCTATCTTGCTTAAAAAGTATGGTTGGACAATTGATAGCGTAAGCAAACATCAAGATTATAAAATGACTGATGGCACTTATAAATATTGTCCTCACAAAATCCTTGATGAAGGTTGGGATGATTTCTTAAAATTGGTTCAATCTGAATTAGATAAATTGAATGGTAAGAAAACAGAAGATAATACATCTGAAGATAAATCAAACAAAACAGAATCTAATAGTGAAGATATCAAGGAAACAAATAATTTATTAAAAATGTTAATTGATCTATTGAAAAAGATATTTAACCTCAAATAGGAGGTGGTTTTATGTATAGATATACAACACAAGATTTGATTTTCACTTTGCCAATTGAATCGAGTATTATTACTGAAGCTTATGTAACAATTCAACAGTTAGATTTAGTGATTGAAAAATCGATAAAAGATATGACCAAAGATGGTAAGAATCTTAAGTTGCATCTAACACAAGAAGAAACAGGAAAATTTAGACCTAAAAAATCCTGTAAAGTACAATTAAGAGTTAAAGATAAAAACAACAATGCGTATGCTTCAGAAGAATTCAAATTTGAAGTGAAAAATGTTATTAAGGAAGGTGTTATTTGATGGAAAAGACTTTAAATACAACTTCCTTTGATGTAGATTTTGGGATAATTGTTGAGAGCGGAACACACGTAGATTACTACGACGGCTCCTACGAAATCACACCCTCACAATCAGAACAATCAATCCCAATTGCTCATCTCACAGCAAAACAAGATATAAAGGTAAATCCGATACCTAGCAATTATGGAAAAATTACACAAATCGGAAATGAATTAGTCATTGAATAAGGAGGAAATTAAAATGGCAAAAACAGTTAAAATTAATGGAGTTTCATATCAAGGAGTACCATCAATCAGCATCCCTTTATCAGACGGAAGCGGAAACGCAAAATTTGTTGACACATCAGATGCAACTGCTAGTACTAATCAAATCTTAAAAGGTGAAACAGCATACGGTGCAGATGGAACTAAAGTGACAGGAAGTCTTACTTGTGCTCAAGTATCTCAAGA
>CAVDWX010000097.1:0-32608 GCA_963612735.1 Gemmiger formicilis
CGTATCAATTTTGAGATACTACAAATTTAGATGGAAAAGCTAAATCATGAACAGTTTTTGATAACGTTACTGGTGAATCAACAATAAAAGAAATTCAATTAACAAACGAAAACTTAATAAATACAATAGACTTAGCTGATATAAATAATGGTACTTTTTGAAAGCGTTATTATAATAATTCTGATAGCAGTTTAAGTTTTCTTCGTGAACATACTATGTTAATTGAAACGGATTTGACTAATTATTGAAATCAAGCATATAATGCAAGTCAACTATGTCAATATTTTTTACCTGAGTATTGGCAACCAGTGCAAAATAATCAAAATAATCCATTTCAAATTTTTAAACCAATCGCTAATACAATGACAGTAAGTATTCCAGCCGAAGATGTACAAATTTTTTCTTGTAAATATATTGAAGGAGCGTTAACTCTTGAAGGTGATAAAAACAAATGAACAAATATGTATACGCAATGAAAGAAAACTGATGTACAATGAACAGACTGAATTTATCATCCAAATTTTGATTACTTTCAATTAAGCGGCTTTGATAATACATCAAATAGTCCAGTTTTTGAGAAAACAGCTTCTTCAATTTCAGAAGTACTAAAATTAGAAAAAATACAAAAAACTGTTACACAATTTATTCAAGTTCATTATGCATGAGATAACTCATCATTACTTTATCCCTACTATAGTTCTTACAAAGCAAGTGAAAGTGATGCATATTTTTATTATAAAACCGAAGAAGATGATCGATATGCGTTAATTTCTGCTTCTCCCCATTATTTAGGAACTAGACTACAATCAGTTGATATTCCCGCATCATATGAAACTTACGAATTAGATTCTTCTTATCTTCCAATTGTAACCAAAGTTCAATCAGATAATCCTTATAAATTCAAGTTAAAATATTTCTCTGACACAAATGATTATTATGATTACTTATCTGAATATAATATTGAATTACGAGATCAAAATAAAACAGACAATCATTATCAAATTATTTCGTTATCTAATTATTTATACCTTGAACCATTTTCTTCTTTGATTTCAAAATTTAATCTTCAAACTGATAAATGAGTTTTAGTTCCGCAATATGCTTCAACTCAAGACACTTATTTCCAAGCAACTGAAGGCGGTATTACTTGATCAGCTTTATTACAACAATTATATCCTAATAAAGCAAATTTTCCTTATTTTGACGGTTATTATGGATTATATCTAAACTATTTAAAACCAGATAATTTCCTTAATAATAAACTTTCTGAGTATAATAAATATCAAAAGAGACATCAAGAAACTTGGACTCAATTATATCAACAATTTTCTTCAATTTTACTAGAACAAAAATATCAAAATGAAGATGCAACCAACTCTCTTGAACTTCTTCAAATGGCTCAATTGGCTATGAAAGATTTTAATAATATTGAACGAGAATATGGAATTACTACAATAGATACCTTTGCATTAAAAGGCTATAGAGGTCAACAAATTAATATTGGAGATTCAATCGCTTTAAATGCCGAAGAACTTTACACAGGCTTCGATGATATTAAAGAAAGTTTAAAACAATATTTATTTGTAACAGATATAAGTTATACTTTACGACAAGATACAGATGTAAATTTAACAGTTAATAAGATTAAATATCAAGATAAGATGATACAACAATTAGCTAAACTAATTAAGTAAAGAAAAGGGGAAGTCTAATTTTGACTTCCTCTGTTAATTCTTATATACTATATTATATAAATGAGGTGAATACTATGGCAATTTTTATCCCGCATATTAAAGGATGCGAAGAAAATGGCAATATATATACTTGAATAAAATGGCAAGGATATTTTAGCGATGGAAGTAGTCTTAAATATTTTTTTCCACCAGAAATTGAGATGAGAGATATTACAGATACAAATACAACAACCAATACTTCTTTAGGCAATATAATTACTTCTAATGCTCAAAATCAAGAAATAAAACAACCAATTGCTATTTCTTGTATTGAATCAACTGAGATTAAAATTGATAGTTGAACAGAATTAAATTTATACGGTGCAACCAAAACTTATTTACAAGCAGGTAAATCAGATGATACTTCAATTTCTTTAATCACTACCACTGATACAAATAATAAAACTACAAGAGCTATTACCTACAAAGCAGAAGAACATAATTTTAGTTCAGGTTATGTAATTATTGGCGACGGTGGAAATGCAACAAAAGAAGTTAATTCTCTATATATCCAAAACAGTTGCAATGCATTGTACTTTAACGCTACATCTGACGTTCGTGCCAAAACTAAAGTTCAACATGCATCCTTTAAAGCCCTTAATATAGTTAAAAGTTTACCAGTTTATACTTTTAATTACAAAGAAACAGGCTCGCCAGCAATAGGCTTACTCGCTCAAGACGCGGCAAAAATTTCCTTCGGGTCAGACTTTTCTCTAGTTAATAACCCAACCGCAAGCGGCGAAAACGGCGACTATATGACTATTAAAGAGTCAAAATTAATTTACATTTTATGGAAGGCCATCCAAGAGCAACAAGAGCAAATAAAGTATTTAACCAGTCTAGTAGAGGACCTTTCCAGAAAATAAAAAATGAACCTAAGCAGTTAATCTACTTAGGTTTTTACTTTTTGCCGAATGCAAAACCAATTTCTTTCTTATGCTTTAATGTACCATAACGACCAATTAAAATGGCTTCGGCAACATCATCGCTAACGGTAATATTATATTTTTCTTTAACAACGGCAACGCTTAGTAACTTTTCTTCCTTACGAGTTTTTCCGCACGTGCCGGCATATTTTCTTCATACATTAGGACTGACCGTTTCAAATGGCACGCCCATTTTTCCGCAGGCAGTTTCTACGACGCCTAGTAACATCGCAAGCACTTTAAACGTCATTAATCCATTTGCTTGGTATTGTATATCTTCCATAACGACAAAATCAGGATTTCAATTAGGAAGAATTTCTTTTTCTAGCATCTGTTGTATTTTAAGTAAACGCATATTTAAGTCGCCGGTAAACACCAATAACTTATAATACACTAATTCTCCATTATCAAAGATACTGACGCCAAATTTTTCAGTGGCCTGATCAAATCCTAATACACGATAAGCATTTCCTTTTAGCGGAATTTCGATAGGATTAATGAAACTTAAATTTTGGTCGCAGCAGGGACAAGTTCAACTTGCCTTACGCATATCTCCTAAACAAGTTTCAATCAGATGCCCTTTTTCATTGCATTGCACAACAATTCGGCTATTTAGGTTCTCATATCCTTCATCCTTAATTAAAGTACATCCTTTTGCGGCAACTTCGGCGGCGATTTGTTCGTGACTTAATCTCGCCATAACTATGCTTTTCCTTCTTTTTCGGCGATGGCTTGTTCTAAAATAGCGGCCTTTAAAATTAAATCGCTATCTAATATCATTCTGCTAATGCCATTTTGAACTTCTTCTTGCATCTGTTTTAATTGTGCTAAAGAAAAATTCTTAATCTCATCTTTAAAATTTAATATCATATCGGCTTGTTTTTCAATTTGTGCCATATTACATCACTCCTTTGCTATTATTATTATAACCCAATTATCCCAATTAATCAAATTAAGCGAACAATAAGGTTAGGTGTGCGCGGGAAAATCGACAAATGCGAAACAATCGTGTAAAATATTAATAGATAAAAGAGGTATATTTAAATAAAGGTAGAATTTTCTATCTGGGAGGCTTAAACGATGGATAATAACCAAATAGAAAATAAACTATTTGACTTTACTGAAAATATCGCAGAAATGAAGAATGACATTGTTACTCTTTACAAAAAAATTGACAGCCACAATGAATCATTGAAGGCATACATTCATGAGTCTGTTGGCAACTTATCGGCCATAGTTGACAAACAGCAAAAACAAATTGATGACCTTCAATATATGCAACAAGAAATTATCTTTATTCAAAAACAACAAGGTGCACAAATTAATAGTATCCAAAAGACAGTTGAACACATGGCAGCGATGGAAACTCGCCTAGCAAACCATGATGCTCGTATTGCGGCGCTTGAAGAACACAGTAAGAGTGAAACCGAAATTGAAAAAGAAAGAGTAAAAGGACGTTGGGCATTAGTTGGTTCAATTTTAGCATTTGCGGCATCAGTAGCAGTTGCAATTATTAACGCTTTTATCTAGTGGAGGGAACAAATGAGCAAGGATATAAGAGACAAGAAAATTATGTCCAAGATGAAACTTCTTACACCGGAGGAAATATTTTCACCGGCAGATGATAGAGACTTTCATCAAGAAGATGTGATGAAGGCAACTCTTATATTACCCGAAGAATATTTGGCACCTCGAACATCTATTTTAAATCAAGGCACAGTTGGATCTTGTGTAGCTCACGCTTTAGTAACTTGTTTGGCGCAAGGGCAGGAAGTAATTTTTAATGCATCTGATAATTTTTTCCCGCGGCTTTATTTATGCGAATCGGGGACAGAATGATTATCAAGGTTCAGGAATGGTTACTCGTGAAGCTTTAAAACAGCTTAACAAATGTGGTGATGTCTTATATAAGGACTTTCCTTATAATAAAGAGTATCCAGGCATTACAGTCAAGTTGGAAGATGCAAATTTATCGGCGTTGTTGAAAAAGGCGGCTCCATATGCGATTTTAAACTATTTTAGATGTTACACATCTGACGAAATTAAAGCAACGATAATTAATCATGGAGCGGTTCTTATTGCGGTAAACTTATACGATGGATTTGGTCGTAATGTTGAAATGCCAAAGCAAGAGGACAAGTCTCATGGAGGCCATGCCATGGCAATTGTGGGTTGGACAAAAAGACAACAAGTGAATTGTGCAAAATAGCTGAGGAAAACTTTGGGGCGATCGAGGAAAGTGTTACATGCCATTTGACTATCCAATCGAAGAGGCATGAGGTATTACGATTAATCAGCAAGTGAAACCTATAAAACGTATTCCTTGATACATTCGTATTTGAAATTGGATAAAAAGTTTATTTAAGAAAACAAAATATTAATTCAGTTGGTGTTACTGAAAAATAAAAGTTAGGAGGTATTCTAATGGATTGGAGACAAACCTTAACAGAAGTCATTATTAGTGTCCTTGGGATCGTAATTACGGCCGTAAGTGGATACATTATTGCTTGGATTAATTCTAAGATTAAAGATGAAAAAATGAAACACATCTTAAACGATGCTTTGAAAATTGTTTCTAATGGGGTTGATTATGTATATCAAACTTACGTAGAAGAATTGAAAGGCACTACACTATGGGATGCAGATGCCATGAAAGAAGCCTCAAGCCGTGCGATGGAATATATTAAAGCGAATTTAACTGAAGAAGCAAAAACATTTATTTCTAAGAATGGTAAAGATGTGGCCGAATGGATAAAGGAGCAAATAGAAATCGCTATAAAGAAATCTAAAGATCAAGGTAGGTAGGGGTGTACCTATCATGGCGGATCAATTAGAAAGAAATTTTTGGAAGTCTGGGCAAACACCACTCAGTGCGACCAATTTGAATCTAATGACTAATGCAATCATGGATAATGCAGAAGCCATTAAAGAATTAGGACAAACAGTTGATAAAATTAAATCGAAAGTTTATACTTTTAAGAATCATTATTATTTTCCATCTGTTGGAGAAGAATTTGTTTCAAACGTAGTAGATGGCAATGAAACTGGTGGTCCTTTATATTTAGACTTGTCAACAAACAAGTTATACAAATGAGAAAATTTAAAATATGAATTCTTCGATTATGCGATTGAGGAATTACAAGTTATTACATGTGGAGGAGCTAATTAATTTATGGCAGAAACACAATTAAAAACAAGGATATTATTACGTAGTGATGCGGCAACCGCTTGGACAACAGCCAATCCCGTCTTAATGAAAGGTGAAATTGGTATTGAAATTGATACTAATAAATTTAAAATTGGTGATGGTGTAAAAGCGTGGTCAGCATTATCTTACGTCGGAACTCAAGTTAAAGTTACTGGTACTGGTGAAGTTATTACAGGCGCTTCAGTTGGTGCAGATGGTACTTTAACATTAACTAAAGGTAAATTATATTTAGATGATGTATATCTAGAAGAACCTTTAACTTATACAGCAGATATTGGTGTAAAAACTGTTCCTTCTAGTGGTTCAGGCACTATTGGTACTGCAGGTGGAAGTTTATTGGCAGCATTAAATGAAATTTTAGCGACTGCAAAAAATCCTACTGTTACTCAACCATCTGTTAGTATTTCATTAACAGGAGCCGGTGCAAAAGAGGTTGGTAGTGAATTTACTCCATCTTATAGTGTTACTTTTAATAAAGGTTCTTATACTTATGGCCCTGATACAGGTATTACTGCAACTTATGCAGTTAGCGATACCAATAAAAACAGTGCAACCGCCGCTTCAGGCAGTTTTACTAAGTTCACTGTTGGAGATGACACTAATTATAAAGTAAGTGTTACTGCTACTCATACTAAAGGAGCAGATCCTAAGAATAACTTGGGAACTGTTGTTTCAAGTTTAGCTATTGCTGCAGGAACTAAATCTGCAAATTCAAGCGCCGTTACTGGATATCGTAACAGTTTCTGGGGAAGTGTAACTTCTAAATCAGGAACTCCAACTAGTGCAGTTATTCGTGGTTTAAGTGGAAAGAAAGATAGTGCTATTGCAGCAGGATATACTGGCGATGCAGTTGAAGCTGTAGGAGCAATGCGTGTAATTATTGCAGTACCTTCTCCAAGAACAATTACATCTATTAAAGACGTTAATGGTTTAAATGCGGAATCATTTTCTGCATTTACTAGTACAACAGTAGAAGTTCAAGGTGCAAATAGTTATGAAGCAAAAACATATAATGTATATTATAAAGACAATGCCGAAACAAATGGAAAAGAAAATAAATGGCATTTCACAGTAGCGTAGGAGGTAGAGAATTATGGCAACGGATTTTGGTAAATTAGATTTCTCTGTTAGTCTTGCTAGAAAGACGGCTTTTCCTCTTGATGCATGGAGTTATTTTGAAAGATATACAGACGCGGTTGCAGCGGCCGCTACTGCTGTAGAGGCAGGTAGTTCTGGTAGTAAATATTATCTTGGTCAATTAATTATTGTTAATGAAGCTAATAATTTTGGTTTATATCAAATTAATCGTGATAAAGGATTAACTAAATTTGGCCAAGCAAGTAGTGCAGATGAATTAGCCAATGAAATAAAAACATTAAAAGACAAATACGAAGAATTAAATACAGAAAAAGTAAGCTGGTTTAATGGTTCAGCTCCAACAAACAACAATGATGAAATTTTAATTGTAGGAGCAGCCGCTTCAGCAGCCGCTTCAGGCGTAAAGATTGCAAAACAAGTTGATAATGTTGATACTGAAGTTCCTACCTCTAAAGCGGTTCAAGCTTATGTAGCTATTCAAGTTGCAAGCGCAGTTCAATATCTAGGCTTATTAGAAAGTTTAGATAATTTATCAACAACTGCAGGTAAGGGAGATTTTTATCGTTTAGGCGCTAATTTGGGTGAAGGTTATCATGCTGGCGATTTATTGATCGCAACAAAAGATAATCCTGCAACCATTAATGATTGGCAATTAGTTCACGGTGAAAATGTCGGTGTTGAAGGTATTACTGTAGGCAATGGTCTTTCAAAGAGTGGTACAGATGCAAACCCATCAATTGCAATAAAACCAGCTACAACTACTGCTATTGGTGGTGTAATTGTAGGTAGCAATTTAACAGTTGATGCAACAGGAAAACTTTCTGCTAAAGATACAACCTATGAAGATGCTACTCAAACTGTTCATGGTTTAATGAGTACGGATGATAAGAAAAAATTAGATGGTATTGCTGCAGGTGCAAATAAAACAACTGTGGATACTAATTTAGATGCCACTAGTACTAACCCTGTACAAAATAAAGCAGTTCATGCCGAATTTGCGGCAGTGAGAACGGCAGTAGGCACTGTTGAGACTGATTTAACGGCCGAAATTGCGAAAAAAGTTAATATAGAAGATATTGCTACAACTGTTGAACAAGGCAATTCTGACCCAGTCTCAAGTGATGCAGTTGCCAATGCACTAGAGTTAAATAAATATACTTTACCAGCAGCTAGTACAGGCGCACTCGGTGGTATTAAAGTTGGTTACACAGCTTCAGGTAAAAATTATCCTGTCTTATTAAATGAAAATCATCAAGCATATGTAAATGTGCCTTGGGAAAACACAACTTACACTGCAGGTAATGGTTTAACTTTAACTGCAACTACTTTTAATCTAAATATTGCAACTGCCGATATGCAAGGTGGTATTAAACTTGGATATAAAGAAAGCGGTAAAAATTATGCAGTTCAATTAGATGCAAATAATAAAGCATACGTTACAGTTCCTTGGAGCGATACTACTTATACTTTACCAACTGCTAATGAAACTACTCTTGGTGGTATTAAAGTTAGCAAAAAATATGTCGCTGATTTAGATTTTACAACTGGAACAGATGCTCAAGTTGCGGCTGGAAATAGAATTTATCCATTAGTTATGGATAGTGGCAATATTCCTTTTGTTTATGTTCCTTGGACTGACACTAAATATACCTTACCAGTTGCAACTAAAGACACTTTAGGTGGAGTTAAAGCAGGAACTACATCTGACAAAACTTATGGTGTTAACGTTGCAGCAGATGGAGCAATGACTGTAACTGTTCCTTGGACAGACAATAACACATTCCGTCCTATCACAGTTGGTGGAGATGCTACTGACTTACAAGCTCCTATTGACTTCCAAGGTGGAACTAATATTTCAGTCACAGTTGCACATAATCCAAGTGAAGAAAAAATTTCTATTAGTCATACAGGTCCAGGCAGCGCATCTCAAACTACAACTGGAACTAAAGCAGAACCTAGTTTAGTAGAAGACGGCGGTACCGTTGCATTTGGTAAAGAATTCTATGTTCCAAGCTTTGGTATTGATGCTAATGGTCATACTCGTGACTTGAAGATGACTAAGTATAAATTACCTACACCTGAAACTTATTCATTACCAATTGCTACTACAACAGTTCTTGGTGGTATCAAGTCAGGTAATAAGAATAATAACTTCGCAGCAGGCTCAGGTAACGTAAAAAATTACGAAGCAGAAGTTGTAGTTAACTCTACTACTGGTAAAGCAACTGTTGATTTTGAAAAACTTGTTCACGGGGAAGATTTAGGATGGGATATTGGAGCTGGCTATACTTATATTACAATCAACCAAGTATCAACAGATAAACTAGTTCAAGGAAGTCTAGAATTAGTTCTAAATGGTGGCGGAGCTAATTTATAGTCAGCCAAATCGGAGGATAGGAAATTCCTGTCCTCTTTATTTTTGCGAAAACGATAATTCTATGTTATAATATTATTAGAAAAAGAATTATCTTTAGAGGTGTTTTACATGGCAGAAAACAATATAACAGCACGAATTATTATTCGACAAGCAACAAGCGCTGAGTGGGCTGCGTCAACTGCAACTACCTTAAAACGAGGAGAATTTGCACTTGATACAACTACCGGTGTCTTAAAAATCGCAACGGCAGACAATCAAACTTTTGCCAATGCAAAAATCGTTTCTCTAAATGGACATACACATGATGACCGTTATTACACAGAAACGGAAATTAATAACAAATTAAATTCTTATTTACCTAAAACGGGTGGCACTTTAAGTGGCGTTGTTAACGGCGGAGCAATAGATACACACCCCGAAAATAATGGTACAATTATTAGTTATTATACAAATGACCTAGCCTTTTTAAGACAGCGTGGGGGTTCTTATGTTGTAAAAGACATTACTACAGACACAGTATTAGCAGATAGTGCATCTGGTAACAATACTAGCAATGCTGATTGTATGTTTGATGGTTCTCCAGCATATTATTATTGCACTCCCAATCAAAAAACAGATACGGTAGAAATCTTTATTAAATCTCCAGTTAATTATAGTTGGTCTTGTCAAGGCGGTATTGGTTTTGGCTCGAGTTCTTGGAGAGCAAAAAATGTAAAAATGGAAGTTGGCTATTCTGCGACTAACAAAGGTACGGCACAAAATCCTGACTCTGATATTGTTTGGGTCACACGTATTGAGAGAACAAATAATAATTTTGGTTTGGTCTATGGTAGTTTAAACGGACCAAACGCCTCCGAAGGAGGCATTAATAGTTGTCCTTGGTCGTATCTTCGTGTAACCTTAAGTAATTTTGAAGCAGGTGCTCGTATAGCACAAGTTTTCTCTATCAATTATAGTTCAAAAGGTATGCATAATACTTTCTTAGGGCTTAATGGAGGAACACTGTATGGTGATTTAAATGTCCAAGGTACACTATCTGAAAATGGGACTACTTTGGCTAAGAAATATTTGGGAATTCAGTCACAAGCAGAAGATAGTGCAAAACTTGGGGGTGTTTTGGCAGAGAAATATGCTACACAAAATTGGGTTACTAGTCAAGGCTATACTAAGAACACAGGTACTGTAACTGGAGTAAAAGTTAATGGCACTACAAAGAATCCAACCAGTGGTATCGTTGATATTGGCATCGTTATTACTTCTCACCAAGATGTTAAAACCTTAAATACTAATAATGAGTCGACATTAACCCCAACAAGTGAAAGCATAATTGGTAGTGGCACTCTAAATTTACATAAAATTAGTAAAACAGGTAATTATAATGACCTATTAAACAAACCTACTATTCCTACTGCAAGTGACTACGTAACGGTTAGTACTAATCAAACTGTAACGGGGCAAAAAACCTTTAACGCTCCTAGTTTTGTTAGTGGTCAAGACCAAACTACAACAACATTTAAAACATCTAATGGTGGTCAACTTATTATTGGTAAAGAGGGTGCAAATAGTGGAACTATGCTTCGATTTGACCAAGAAGCTGGAACTGTTAGATTGTGTTTTAGAGCAAGTGGAACGCCTGGGGCAATTGTTTGGGAACAACCTGAAGGTGGTTCTTGTTTATATTATGATGTTTCACAAGTACAATTTAGAAAACCAACCAAGATTACCTTTAATCAGTTTGCAGGTGGTTTGTTAAAAACTGACGATAGCGGGGCACTTTCCGTTGACAAAACTCAATATGCGACTAAAGCAGATGTAATGGGCGTAGTTAAATATATGGGCACAGTAGCCACGCAAGACGCGTTAGCAGCTTTAGTCCCCGATAGCATAGGTGATTTTAGTCGTGCCTCAGCGGCCTTTACATTAGAAGCAACATATTCTTCAACGGGCAGTGCAGAAGAAGTTCATGCAAGTGATATGCTTGTATGTGAAGATGAAACTAATAAAAAATATGCAGTTATTCATGGTGAAATTGATTCAAATACTTGGGCAGCAAATACTGCATCTGCAGATGGTTATGTAACCAAAGGTAGTGGACAAGCCAATAAAGTTTGGAAAACTGACGCAAATGGCAATCCTGCTTGGCGAGATGATGCTAACACAGTATACACTCATCCAGCAGGTAACGCAGCAAGTAAAACTAGTGGATTCTATAAGTTCTCTACTGATGCAACTTCTCATATTAATAGTGTAACTGCAGTAACAAAAACAGATATTACAGCACTTGGTATTCCTGCACAAGACACTGATACAAAAAATACCGCAGGTGCGACTAATTCTACATCGAAATTATATTTAGTAGGAGCTGCTACACAATCAGCTAACCCACAAACATATACTAATAATCAAATTTATGCTACAGACGGTTTATTATCTGCCCCTAAAATAGCAACAGGGGAAGAAGACGCATCGTATTTTCAATCTAGAAGACTTAGAGGCGAAGGTGATGCTTCCACGTATTATCACGCTATTGATTATGGTTTTTCTGGTCATAATCAAGTCGATTTTTATGAATATGGTGGTATTTGGAACTTTTGGCAAAATATGTCCGCAACTGCAACGACCGATGACAATAATAGAGTTGCTTCATTACAACTAGGTAAATTAGTTGAAAGGAATAATACTTTAACATATCCTAATAAGAGTGGAACTTTCGCTTTAACTAGTGATTTAGATAATTTTCTTAAATCTATTCCTATTTATTACTTATCTTACCAAGATATGACACAGTTTATGGCTGATATCGCATTAGACGCTGTTACACAAACTAGTTGGCTATCTGGTACAATTGGTAATATACAGACAAGCGGTATGTGTGAAGTTTCATCTACCGGTTATAGAGTAACCTTACAGCAAGGTGTTAATTTAAGATATCTTGTATATACAAAATCTAGTAAAACTTGGACAACTAACGAAACCAAAACTTTCTTAACAAATATAACAGCCAAGGCGGGTAGTAATATTAGTGCTGTTGGTGTTCCAACTATTAATGTTGCAACTGATACTGACTCTACAACACTTACATTTGATTATTTAAAAGGTGATAAAGGTGATACTGGTGCGACAGGTGTCGGTGTTAAAAGTGTAAGCATTTCTCCTACATCTGCAACAACAGGCGATGGAGCGACGACAACATATACAATGACTGTTACGGGTACAAATAATACTACTTTAAGCAGTCCTACATTTAAAGTTATTAATGGTTCAAAAGGAAATACAGGTGCTACTGGTACTCGTGGAAGTAGATGGACAACGGGCACCGCTATCACAGGAACAAACACAACTGCTACAATTTTTAGTAGCAGTGGTATTACTGATGCATTAGTTAATGATATGTATCTAAATACTTCAACTGGTTATGTATACAAATGTACTGTTGCAGGTGCAGCAAGTGTGGCTAAATGGGTGTACGTAGGAAGTATTAAAGGTGCTACGGGGGCTAATGGTACCAATGGTACAAATGGTACAAATGGTTATACATTTACTCCTTCAATAGACTCTAGTTATAATTTAACTTGGACTAAAGCTCAAGGCAGTGGCGGTTCAGTCCCTTCTTCAGTTAATATTAAAGGAGCAAAAGGTGACACGGGGGCAACTGGTGCCCATATTAGTTCTGTTTCGGGGGATAAAACTCCAACTGCGGGTAATACTGTTACATATACAATGACTAATTCAGACGGCACTACGGCAGGTACATTTAAAGTTGTCAATGGTACAAACGGAACTAATGGTACGAACGGAACTAATGGTACCTCTGTAACTGTTTCAAAAATAGAATATCAAGCAGGTTCTTCTAATACAACTACTCCTACAGGAACGTGGAGTACATCAGTTGTCAGTGCCTCGGCGGGGCAATACTTATGGACTAAAACAACTTTCTCAGATGGTAAAATTGCTTATTCAGTTGCTCGGCAAGGTGCGAATGGTACCAATGGTACAAATGGTACTACTCCAACTATTACAGCAACCGCTACTGTTGACTCTAATACGGGAACACCAAGTGTAACTGTTACTAAAGGCGGAACAGCAACAGCACCAACTTTTGCTTTTGCTTTTAAAAATTTAAAAGGTGATAAAGGTGAACCGGGAACTAATGCGACAACTACTTCAGCAGCAACGACTAGTGCAAATGGTTTAATGAGTGCTTCAGATAAGACAAAACTTGACGGTATTGCAACAGGTGCGAACAATTATACTTTACCTGCGACTAAGCAAGACACTCTTGGTGGTATTAAATTAAAATATGCCTCAATGGATTCATCTGCAACGATTAATTCTTTAACTACTAATACCTCTAAGAATTATGCGGTTCAACTAGATAAAGATGGATATGCATTTGTTAATGTCCCTTGGACAAATACAACCAATACCGCAGGTTCAACTAATTCTACGTCAAAATTATTCTTAATTGGTGCTACTTCTCAAACAGCAAGTCCTATTACATATAGTAATTCAGCTGTATATGCAGAAAATGGATCATTACATGCAAGTCAGTTCTATGGAGATGCTTATACTTCTTCAACAGATTCTAAATTAAACCTTAATTATGGCGAAGGCGGAGGTTTCTTTCTATTCTCAGATAGTGGAGATAGCGAAATAAATTCTCAAGGTGCTCTCGAAATTATAGGAATAGATGGAATTCGTTTACAAGGAGACATTACCTGTGAAGCAACACCAAAAGTGAAAACTCAACCAGTAGTTATTTCTGCAGATACAACAGCCTTTGAAATTAAGAAACTAACTCAAGCACAATATAACGCATTAACATCTAAAGATGCAAGTACAATATATATCATAATTGGATAAAACTAAAGGGGATGATGAAATACCATCATCCCTCCCTCTTGAAAGGAGATAAAATTCACAATGACTGAAGAAATGCGTAATTACATTTTGAATTTACCTAAAGTTCAAGAAGTAATCGAGAAATACAAACCTTTTTTAATTTATTTAGGCGGTAGTCGTGCAACCAATTGTTGTACAGAAAATAGTGATTGAGATTTGGTGGTTTATACTGATAAAGTAAAAATTGATATTTTTGAAAATATTAGTATTCCAAATGATAAGAATTTACATATGCATATGCTTATCTATAATTCAAGTTTTATGTTAAAAAATTTACTTAACAGTCTAGATACTTGTTGAAATATTTATTTATATATTGGATTTGCAACTGATTGTATTAATACAAGACAGATTATTTATGAAGAACCAAATAATTCTTTTCTACAATTTTTCTTAAATAATCATGTTCAAATATGCAAATATGGAGCATATGAATTACTAAATAATTTACAAGATGAAATTAGAGTAACTTTATTTGAAACAACTTTAAATTTAAGTCGTAAAATATATTACCATATGTTATTAGTATATGATGTACTAACAAATACTAATTCTAAAGTATTAATTAGAAAAATACGTCAAAATTATTCTACAATTACAGCAGACGAAATGAATGAATTAAAAGAAAAAATGAAATATATTCAAAATTTTTATGAAAGCATCGATGATGCAGAATTTGATCAATTACGTTTACAAGCGAGGTGTTTATTAGATGTCTACAATTACTAAATCAATAACCAGTATGAGTTCTTGAGGAGGATATGATCAAGGTGGCAATTACTATGTTGGCTATATCTTCTTTTCTAACGGTATCGTTGTACCGAATGAAACAATTACTGCAGTATCTGGTAGCTTAGAATTTACTCCTTATGATAGTAGTAGTAATGAGTTAAGTTCGCTTGAAACTACTACTCAAACGGTGCAATACTTTTCTACTGCAACTGGTAATGGTTATACTTTAGGTAATGATCAAGGTTATGGTTCAAACTTATTGAGTATTAATAAACTTATCGGCTCTACATATAAAGGACAAACTATTTATATCGGTGGCGTTTTTAAAACTATTGATGATAAATATGAGGCTGCAGATGATGGATATGCTATTTGTACTTTAAGTGGAACAGTAACTTTCACTACCGCATCTGATACTTATACCTACTCCATTAACACCGTTCCTTCTAACGCAGTAAAATACATTGCCGGATCCAGATGTTCATCTTATACTGCAGCAGCCGGAACTTCATTTTCTTGAATTTGTTGTGCGGAAGGTTATAACTCACAGACAAAAACTATTACCATGCCATCTGCTAACACTACTATTACAGTTTACTTACGTGCTATAAATGGAGGTTTTAAACTAGGATCAAGTGATCCTTCGGCGATAAAAATCGGCTCTTCAGACAGTCCTCGAGTATATCTAGGCGATAATTTGATATGATATAAAAATTCACTGGGTACAACAGAAATTGCACCGACTACAATCACAGTTACTGTAGCCACTACAACTACAGGTGCTACGTCAACAAGTGGACAAACGAATTATACTGGCAGTAAAACTGTAAGCGTAGGCAAAGGCGCAACTAACATCACAGTTCTGTCGGCAACTGGAGTTACTGGAGCTATAGTTACTGCCAGCCCATCCTATAACACAACTACTGGTATCTTAACTGTTAATACAACATCAACAGTTTCAGGTAAAGTTACAGTTAAAATCAGCCTAACTAAAGGAATATAAAAGAAAGACCTTAGGATTAATTCCTAAGGTTAATTTTATTTTATTAGCTCTGCAAAACTATCAATTAAAGTTCTAATACGATACCTTTCTATCCATGCATCTGGTTCATATTTTCTTTCTTTTGGACAAATTCTTTTAATTAACTTAATATGGTCACTATTCATAGCCATATTAATTTGACACATCCATACTAAATATGGACCACTAGTACAAGTCATATTGCTACCAATTTTACATTTTCTATCTCGATACGGGTCATCTTGTATAAAATCATTACCTTCCAAAGCGCACTTTAATAAACCCGCTAAATATCGATTCATCTTCTGATATAATTGATAAGTTTGTGGAGTATTTTCCATGACGCAACTAAGACATATGCTGCCAGGAGTGTGCACAATAGGTCCACCAGTTCTATTGATTGGTTTCACTCTTATTTTTCGTTCTTTAAGATAGTTCATATCTATCGCCCTATCTTCACCCTCACTTTGTAATCCAATACTAACCATTAGTGTATCTATAGCCCCCATATAAACATAATTATTATTGGCGAATAAATTTACGTTATCAAGAAAAAAATCAATATCTTTAATGGTTACGATTACCATAAACTAACTCCCTTACCACCTGTATTGCCGTTTTCATCCGGCCAATTTTCAGGATGGATAATAGGGTCAACCATAAAGAAAATATCTTTCAACATCATAACATCAACTAATGCATCGTGAGCACCATCTCTTTTAACACCTAAACATTCAGCAATTAAACTTAAGTTCCATTTACGTCCGCATTTGTCTTTTAATCCCCATAAGTTACGACGTTTAGCCTCAATAACGCAGTTATAATAACCATCAATGCCAGGGAACTTTTCTTTATTAAAGTAATCATAATGAATACCTAATTTTTCGCATCTGTTATTAAGCAAGCGTCTATCAAAAGCTTCACCATTATAAGTTAATACTACATCAACTTCTTGTTGTTTCATCCATACACAGAAGTCGGTCAATACGGCAATTTCACTTCGACAATTAACTAAATCTTCCGCATAAATACCATGAACTGCACTTGCATCTGGTTTAATAACGTGTGTAGTTTTAATTTTTTCTTCAAAGGTATCAATAATATTACCGTGTTCATCGCAGATGATAGCAGCAATTTGCACTGGCGCCGCCGTGTTCCAATATCTATCAGTCGTTTCGGTGTCTAATACGCAAATCCTATGATACTGTTTAAAATACTTTTCATTTTTCTTATATACTGGTAAATCATCTTTATTATATTCCATACTTAAATTGTTCCTTTCATAAATCTCACGGAATAGCAGTCTTTGACACAGACTTCATTCCTCATTGACGCAGTAAAAATTCACTGTCCGACCATGTTTGGACTAACAAGTTTCTAAAAGGCTCCGTCCAATGAATTGGGTTATTTCATACCATCATAGCATCATCACCCACCGCCTTTAAAAATTTCTTTGTAATATATTCTAATCAACTGGTGCGGAAGGACGCGGCCGTCTTTGTCCAATTAGCCAGTTCTTCAAACAAGAAGAAATATGGAGTGTCGGACAGTCTGTTTTGCGGCATCATAATTTTTATCGGCACCTGTTCTTCTTTGGCCATAATAACAATTTGTCTTACATCTGCAAAATTAGATTGTGCTAATTCTTTTCCTTCCCAATGATTTTTATTTACATCGTGCCAATCTAAAGTTAATTGACCATAACCTAAATTTTTGTATCGCTCTCTAAATTCTTTCAAAAACGCTAACGCCTCATCAATTTCGTCCATACCAACTATTGTTCATGTGATAGGATAAACTTTGCTGGGCGCCAATTTTAATTTAAAAAATGCATCTTTAATTTCTTTATCACTTATTAAATTTTGAATTGAAATTGGTTCAGAAAATACAACATTTTTACTTTCTTGAAGCATCTCAAAAGCTTGTAGTAATAATTTTTTTGAAGCCTTTCATATATTCTTGTCCTGCACCACAGTTAATTTATTCTTAAAACTATTTGTTCAATTCTGCAGATGCGGCCAAAATTCTCCTAATGGATTAAAAAGACTTACGAACTCGGCACGTTCTTCTCGTGTATTAAGTTCAGGGTAGAGCAAATAATCAGGTCGACAACCAGCCCAACCTTGTGGTGGCGTTCAATTATGTCTGCCGAGAAAAGCTTTACCTATCCAACGCACCTTATTATCTACAAGAAAGCGTACAGGAAAATTTGCCGGCGTCTTTAAATCTTCTCTAATCATATAACATATATCATATGCACGTTCAATATCGAAGGCGGAGGTGACCAGCAATACTGTATCACCTCTTTGTTTATGCCAACTAGAGATTTTCATCGCCATTAAATTTTTTGGACTAGCACTTCTTTTATTATAGTAATCTAAATCTCAAATAATTACTCTCATAGCACCTACTCCATTTTTTCAATTAACTTGATAAAGTTACCATTTTCATTTAATAAAATACGTTCAATACTTTTTCTGCCCGTGTTTCGATACACTTTAGGAATAAACGTCATTCCTCTTTGAATACCAGTTACCAATAAATGTTGTCCCTTATCAAAGAAACTTTCATCAATAACCCTTTCTCCGCTTTCATCTGTAATAGTTTTATTATAAAGAGCAAATAAATCTTTATACACTTTAACATTTACTACCCCATCTGGACATTGAATAGTTACTAATCCTTTTGTTGTATCTCTGTCTAATACTGTTCCGGCGATGGTAAATAACTTCATTCTAGGAATAACATTTCCTTTAATAACAAATTCTCCATCTTGAGCGCCTTCAACAATATCATCAACTCGATCAACTACTACTTCTTTAATTTCTGGCAACACCTTATTCAATGGATGTCCATCAAAGTAAAAGTTAATACTATCTAGTTCCCATTGTAAACTATCTCCACTGCAATATTTATTAAACTCATTTTCAAACAATTTATTATTTAACTTAATCAACAATTCTTCTGCGTGAGGTTTAATATAAGCTCTGGCTTTATCCATCTGTGTTTCATAAAATCTATCCCATTTATCACTATTAAATACTCCACGAGTTTCACCTTCATATTCAATAGTTTCCGGAATAATGCCACTATCCTTAAAGATGCCACGCCAAGCATTAATTTTATTTTTTGGAATATTAATGTTGTCTCCGAAATACCACATTTTTTCCGCGTCTCGATGTCTTCTTAATTCTTTAGTTAATTTATATACATCTGATACATAATCTAATGAACTAGGTAGTAGTTCTAAATCAATTAACATATTTAAGTTTTGTAAAGTAATTCTTTTCTTTGGCTCACAAACAGTCCAGATGAAATCTTTTAATATCTCTGAACGATCTTTACCTTCAATTTCATCAAATGCTCCACACTTAATTAAGTTAATCACTTTGTCCTTAGTAACCACACGTTTAGTAACGCGGTTTAAAAAGTCTTCAAGTGAACTAAATGGTCTATTACTCATAATTTCGCTAATAACAGGCTCAGTTACTTTGCAGATGCCTTTTAAACCATATAATATTGAATTAGTCTCAACATTTGGTGTAAAACTTAATTTTGATTTATTAATATCTGGCAAATGTATATTACAAATATTTTTATATCTGTCCAATCCCGCCGCAATTTTTGAATAATCCATTTTGTTTTGAGTTTTCTTTTTACCTTCGTCATCATCGTCAACTGTGATTACATCATCTTCAATTAGATTTTCAAAATCTTGTTCACTAACGGCACTACTATCAACACTTAAACATGCGCAGTTCCAATATATAATCGGATATCTATACGCTAAATTCATTTCAATTAAAGCAATTAGAGCATATCCAGCTGTATGAATTTCACTAAAACTATATCCAAGCATCGGGGTCACTTGTATAAACCAAACATAGTTTAGTAAGTTTCTTGAAGTTTTTAAAGCTTCACCCTTTTCAAAGAATAAATCTCGAACTGCGTCGATTTCTCTGAAATTCTTTTTCGAAATAGTTTTTCTTAACTTATTAGCCTCTTTCATATCAAAGCCACTAATATGTTCATCCATAACCATCTGCATAACTACTTCTTGAGATTCACCAACACCATTTTTCTTTTTAAGATATTTTTCCAATATCTTTATTTCTTCATCTGTTAAACCATTTGAACGCATTTCATCATACCATAATTCTGGCACACGTTTAAAACGAGCATACTTTGCTAAAGGCAATTCACCATCACTCATTAATCTCATTAATGAAGAAGAAATTGCTAACTCAGTTAAACTACGTGGTTGGATATCTTTAATGGCTTGCGAACCAACAATTGTATCAACATTTTGTTCACATAAGGTCGCTACTCTTATGCCGTCTTTTTAAGACCGCTCATAATTTCTTATGAGATCAGACTATATCATTTTCAATTCCGTTTCGCTCCGCTTGGAGCTACGCCTTTCGGCTAGTCGTTGAACGTTAAAGTTAAAATCCTTTGAATTCCTTTTCTCATTTTTTGCGACATTCGATTGCATCCTCTTTATTCGTAAATCATTGAGTATGTTCTTTTCCTTTATATTGTATACGGGCTCTTCATCTTCCATTTAAAAGAGAAACGCCTGTAATGCCGGAAGTATTTCTTATTGATAATTTTTGATTAATATTATTATCTGATACAGTTTCACAAATTTTTAAGTTTGACTTACAATTATTTAATGGATTATGGTCTTTATGATCGATTAATTGGTCAGTATTCATAATTAATCGATGTAAAAATATTTTTTGACCATTAGTTCTTGTTTGAGGATAACCGCTACAATTTAATTGCCAATAATAGTTTTTTACTCGCTCTCAATCTTCTTTATCAATTTTAATAATTTGTTCTGTATTATCTTTTTGTTGATAATAATAAATTCAACATTCATCATTGTGAAATTCATAATAATTTCAAATTTTTTCATCTTCTTGTTCTGCTTGTTGACAAACTTTTTCTAATAAAGTTTGATATCTTTGATAAGAATAAGAAGCTCTACTTCCATTTTTAAAACTAACAATATAACGATTTTCATATCTATATATCATAATTTGTTCACCTCTTATGATATATTATAATTCCAATTGGAAATTTTAACAATCTTCGATGCGTGAGAGGGTCTCTCATCCCTCGGTTGCCCAATTCTAAGTTTTTTTATGGTCTTTTCTGTTATGCCGCATTCACGTTTATCTCACGATTCCGTTGTAGCAACTTAGACTCTAAGGGGTTTCCCGCAATTAAAAATTTTTTACTTCAGCTTAATACAAAATCAACTGAAATAGGCTGCTAATCAATCCTTTTCCTACCATGTCCCACATTTCGGGACTGTCATAATCTAATACATCTGGTGCTAAATATTTTTGATAAGTTGATTTTAAATCTCCTTGCCATTCAATCGTTCCATCTTCTAATAAATAATTCATACATTGATGAATACGGTCAAGTGCCGAAACAGTTAAGAAGTCATACTTCAATAATCCACATTCTTCTTGGTCATGCAAATCATATGCGGTAACCAATTGTTCTTTACTTGTTTTCATATAACTACCATGATCAACAAAATCTCCATTAACCGCAATAACTCCAGATGCATGAACACCTAATCTTGTAACTAAGCCTTCAATATTTTGAGCCAATTCCCATAACATCGGATTTGCATTCATAGTTTCAACAAATGCCTTAATTGGTGCACGACCTTCCTTTTCATTTCCATAATAACAATCGCCTAAAGACCAATCAAATCCTCTTTCATTTGGTATCATTGAATTTAAATATGCAACTATATTTTCATCAACATTAAGACCTCTTGCCGCCGTTTTAATTGCGCTCTTAGTTCCTTCAGTTCCGAAAGTGCAAACATTAATTACATCTCCACCTAAACTCTTAAAATAATCACGAACCAAATCGAATACTGCGGCACGCTTTCCCGATTCAGTATCAACGTCAATATCGGGATAGTCTGGACGAGATGGATGCATGAAACGCCATACAAATGGCAATTCCATTTTAATTGGATTCATTTGAGTGATGTCTAATAAATAATTTATTAATACTACACCTGCCGAACCACGGCTTGGTCCAACCAATGAACCGGCTTGCCACATCAAATCAACCATCTTATGCATAGTAATAAAGTAGTCTGACATATGTCTTTGAATATTATCACTAATTGTTTTAAACGTCCAAAGTTCTTCTTCTAAACGTTTGTAATAAACTTCTTGGTCCCAACTTGGTTCCCATTTATGCGCATACCCATGTGCGATTAACTCTGCCAAATAGCGATCGGCTGGAACATCTGAATGAATATAATAATAGAAGTTTGGATACTCTTCTTCAGTTACATCTGCAAATAATTCAAGATCTTCGGCATATTCTTCCATATGTTCATAATTTACTTTCGCAATTACTTTTGGTTGTTCAAGTTCATAATAACTACACATCGCGCCAATTTTTTTGGTATTAGTCACCATTTCTTCAAATTGTTCCGCCGTTACATATTCCTTCATATGTTCCCAAACTTCTTCTTGAGACATCATATATGCATACTTATAAAAACTATCTACTTCTCGATTACCTTTACTATCTTTACTATTTAAAAATGCCTTATGAATTTCTCTTTCTTCTACCTTTAAATAATGTGAGTCAGTTGAAAAGATAAATGGATAATAACCCCAATAACGATTAATCATAAACTTATTATATTCATTTTGTTCGCTACCACTTTCATTTGGTTGTAACTCTACAAAGAAATTACCGACGCCAAACAATTGACTCATCGCCGCCAAATGATTGTCTAACTTCCCGACATAAAATTTAACCGCATCTTCATCATTGTGAGCTAAGGCTTCAGTCATCATTTTCCAACACCAAGCAGGATAACCACCTAAACATGCAGTTGAACAAATCAAATGTCCACCTTGAACAAATTTTAATAAATCAGATGGATAAGTTGGTGTTCTTAAAATTGCTCTGAACCAAGCACGACGCCATGCCGCACTACTTAATTGTCTGATTTGTCTAAATCCTTCGGCATCCTTCGCCAATAAAATTAAATGCCAGAAATGAAATGGACCTTGTTCATCACGCATCATTTGTTCACTTAAACCTTCTTCACTTAAATAAATCTCATTACCTAATATGAATTTAAAGTTTAACTCATCTGCCATTTGTTGATAACTCGGAAGTTCTTCTGCATCTGGATGAAGATTTTTCCACTCAACCTCCAACTTTTTACGGTATGCTTTAAGTGATTTAAGCGTACCACTTACACAATCGTGTTCTGTGATTGCTAAACCACTTAAACCTAACTCGTAGGCATAATTTATTAGACGTTCAGCACGATTTATACTATCAATAATTTTTATATTTGAGAACTCAGTATGCCCTCACTTAATGGTTATGAATACTAACGTAATCACGATTATTCATAAACATCATTATCACCTTCTTTCCATCTAATTTTCTTTTTCTTATATTAAATTATACTAAATATTTTTCCTTTTGTCAAGATTAATTTTCTCTGTCTGTATAAAATTGAAATAAGGTTGCACCATTATCATAGATATCTTCCATTAAGGCAGCGGCTTGTTCTTTATTTAATCTTAAATAAACATCATCTAACCATTCATCAACGGGTTTAATTTCAATATTACCATCTGCATTTTCATATGCAAAATCAACACCATATTTTTTAACTATATCTAACCAATTCATTTGTCTACTCTCCTTTAAATTAAACTTATTACTCGACCAGTAGGTAATGGTTCATCCAAATTAATACTAATTGGAGTAAGTTGAATGTCATCTACCATCATTTCCAATGTTTTACGACCCATAAATTCATTCACTTGCGCACGTGCTACTATTTGCACTTGTTGATTACCATTTTGTTTTAAAGCATCTGCCACCTCTGGATTAGTAAAGATAACAAATTCAACGTCATCTTTGTTAATCTTTATTGAAGTGCCATCTTTGCCCATAAAGCGGAAATCAGCAGATGTGATATTAAAGTTAAATGCAAATTTAGGTTGAGGAATTGAGTTGCCATAAATTGAAACATTTTCTGCAAATTCCATTAACATATCTTTATCAATGGTATCGTATGAGTGGAACCAATAATCAACTTCAAATACGATATCTTCAAAAATTTGCGGATCCAATTTACTATTTGCATATTCACGAAGTGCATCTAATTTATCAGGTTCAATGAACACTCCATGCGCATTTGCATGTCCGGCGACATATTTCACTAAGCCACTATCACTTAAGAAATCTAATAAACTTGGCAAATTATAAAAGTTACCGTTACGTCCGCTGCCACCTAAAACCATTTGACCATCTTCCGGGTCTTCAGTTTCTCTTACTACTAAGCAAGGACGATTAAACTCTTTAACCATTTCCATCGCAATTAAACCTGTAATATTAGGACTAACTTTGGTTGTTTCTACGCCGTGTAAGTCCGCAATAATAATATTATCATGCGCATGCCCTTCCGCTCTAACTTTTTCGCACAACCAAGTGAATGCCTTTTTCTTATTACTATCTTGACGATTTTTGGCGTTAAAGGCTAATCTTGCGGCCATTTCCCAAAGTGTTTCATGATAAGTTACGCCACGCCATTCACGAGTATAATCATTATTATCTTCAGATGTAATAATACCTTTAAATACGGCTTCCTTATCTTCTGGTGCACCACCTCTAATTACACCGTTAATAATTGGCGCAATGTAAAATGCAACATCAATTTTAGTTAATTTATTTACATCCTTGATACGTGGCATAGTGCCTGAACCTTGTTTAGCGGCGATCGCGGCAATCATTTTGTTCTTAATATTACGTAAACCATAGTAAGCAATATAATTATTACCTAAGCTAGTCATATTCATTGCATCTGCAATAATGCCGATTGCGGCTAAATCTAAATAATCACGATGCATTAGAGGGTTATCATCTTTAAAGACGGTCGTATCTAACCATTTAATAAACATATAAGCTATACCTGCACCACTTAAATATTTATTAGTAAACTCAGGACTAGTTTGATTATTAACGATAGGACACACACGAGCCGCAAAATCGGCTTCATTAACTATCTCGTGGTGGTCTAGCACAATAACTTTTTTACCTTCTTCAACTAATTTTTTCATCTCCATCGTTTGATTGCTTCCGGCGTCCGGAATTACCACCAAGTCGGCATCGGCGGGCACAGTTTCTAAATCAACACCGTGTTGTTTTCCGCTATGTAATGACCACGTGATAACGGCCGCAGGAAAACGACGTTTCAAGTAGTTAATTAATATGCCGGCAGATGTATAACCATCAGTATCACTATCCACCTGCACGAAAATTTTTACCGCGCTATCTTTCTCGTGGATTAGGGACATTAGTGTGTCTTTGGCAGCGTTGATGTCTACTAACTTAGATGGATCATCTTCATCGGTAGCACGAGGCATATAAGTAAAACTACCTACATCCTCTGGTTTAATTCCTAAGAAGCCCAAATATTGAGTAATATAAGGACGTATACCTTTTTGTATGCTATTTACTTTTAATCTTATTCTTTTCATTAAATAATTCTCCTATTTTTAAGTATCTTTTCAAAATTATCACGTCCTCCGTCAATAGGACTACTTTTATAAGGCAACAAGAAATCATAGTCCATTAAAATACTTACATTGAAGTATGGCGCTAAAATTTTTGCCTTTTCTATATATTTTTGTTCTACAACTGCTAATTGTTTATAATCTTCATAATCGGTATCATATGCTAAAATTATGTCACTAACCTTTAACATTAATAAGGCTTGAATGTGATTTCTAGTGATGTTCTGACCTAAAGTTGCGAGTGCTATATTGTTATTTGCTCCATAGATACTTCCGTAGTGCAAAACACTCTTTTCCACTGAATCCTATATTTCTATAGGCGCTGACTATTTCTTCAGAAGATTTTTCTTCTGTCTACCGTTTCGGTTCTCAAATGCTTCGTTTCCTAAAACATTGACACGTATCAATAGTGTCCCTACTCCCCAACAACGGGGATAGTCGATACAGGTTTAATTTTGTCTAAGTGGATATGAATGATTATTAAGAGAATATTTTTCACCTGAATTAATTAATCGAATTGTACTTAAGCTACAATTATTTTCTTTTGCGATTTGTCTTAGAGATTTATCAGTAGATAAAATTTCATCACAAATTTTTTGCACATCCTGTTTGCTTAATTTGTTATTAGCATAAGATATTGTTCTTAATGGATATTGTTCATTTTGAAGTCTAGATCTTTTCCCATTATTTATTGCTTGAATAGTTGCAGCAGAAACATTATATCTTTTTGCTATTTCTGTATTTGATATAAAATCATTTTTTAATAAATCTACAATTTCTAACACTTGTTGTTGAGTAAGAATTCGACCTTGAGTTAATTCTCGTAAAGGATAAACTTCATTATCTCGTTTACGTCTCTTTCCTGTATTGATTTCAGATAACATAACAACAGAAATTCCTGTCATAGAAGATATTTCATTAAATGGTTTATTTGTATTTTTAATTAAATCATAAGCCATATCAATAATTGCATCTTCAAATTTCCCTTTTTTATAATTTTTAGGGCTGCCGCCTGGTGTTAAGTTATACTTTTTAGGATCATCATAAGTGTTATAATAATTAATCCAATACATTTCACGCTCATCTAAATTGTCTTGTGATGGCACTTCTTCTAAAATATGAAATTCATACATTTCAATTCCATATTTTCTAATTCCTCTACTTAGAGGATAATAATACTCTCTAACATTTTGATTAAATGGATCATATTGTTCATGTTTTTTTCGTCTTTGGTCTATATTAATTGTTTGACCAATATAAACATATTCTCCTAAATCTTTTTTAAAATAACCATAAATATAATTCATAGAAAAGTCTCCTTTATTTTTTTGTTAATATATTATAAGACACTTTTCTCACTTTTTCAAAATTACTTCCCACGAGATTGCCTTCACACCATTTAGGTTGCTTTCGCCATTACGGTCAGGCTCCCTCGTTAGCCACAATTGTGACCCCACTGATTAGTGGTAAAATAGATAAGGGCAATACTTAGTGTTTACCCTCGAATAACACCGCGATATGCTTACGACCAATGGCTTCCTTATTTTCATAAATGCCGTAGAAAGTTACACCAGTTGGATGATTATATAAAATTCCATTGTCATATACTGGTCTATATTTACCCTTTGCAATATCTTCTTCACGGAAGAAACGTGCACGTAAACCGATAAGGTCTCCGCTATAATTGAAGTTTGGAATAACAATTGCATCGTGTTTCTTATCATATCTAATATTAAACTTTTGCAATGCTTCAATGCTAATTCCCTCTTGAATCCAAGGCATTAACCCAATATAATCAAATGAATAATTATTCAATACCTTTGCATCATATATCTTAAAAGTCAATGGTGTCATTGGTCCGCGGTGATTTAACGTCTGCATATAACGAATGTCTTCGGCACTATTATCATATGTTTCAACACTTAAAGGTTCATCAACGTTCAAGTCACAAACTGAAACCGCCTCTCTTAATGTGATATCTTGTCCACGCAATTTATACATACGTTGTAATAACGTAAATATATCAAATGTATCATTACATTCTGTAAAACAATGGAATAGTTTACTATCTTTATAATAATATAATTTTGGACTTCCACCTGTTAAATTATGACAGCAAGTTGGAAACACAATGTAATCAGATGTTTCTTCATAAGGTTCAACATCAAATTGCAATAGGATATCTTTCAACATCTCGTCTGTTAATTCTTGTCTTAAGTCTTTAAAACTAATTGCCACTTGATATCACCCCTCTTGTTAATAAATCTAAATAGTCCATTGGAGTTTGCTTATATTTAAATTGTGCAATATCAATAACTCCTTTGTAATTTGCATCTGTTACGAATAAATCTTCACAATGACAAGTTGCATGGTCGAAATAACGCCAAATTTTTACCGCATTAAGTTCACCACGTCTATTTTTATAAATATCAACCACTAAGTTTGGGTCATGTGTATATTTGTCTGGGTCACTTCGTTTAATTTCCATCCACATCGCTTCGACCATTTTCCATTCTTCTGGATCGATACGAACTGCAATTGAACCTAAGTCAACTTTATCGGCAACCGCTTTTGAACCACGGATACAATTTTGATCTCGCAAACCGATGACTCTTTTTGCCCATCCATCATTTAATTGAGTTGCACTTTGAATAAATACATTATGTTGCATCGCTATTTCTTTTAAACTATTTGATAACATCATTAATGCAACGTCTTCTCTTATTGCTATATCTCTAAATTCACTTAAAAGACCAGGTGAACTAAAGATGTAATCATAAAAGATATATTCAACACCTTCTCTATATATATAATTTATTAAACGAGATTTAATCATCGCAATACTTGGGTCTGGAATACATTCAATAATAAAGTTTGAACCAAACGTATCTATTATATCTAATGCTTTATTAATTCTTTCTTCTTCATCTGGAGTATAATTACCTAACAAAATTTTCTTTTCATTAACACCACTTACATATGCTAAAATTAATGTTTGAATTTCTTCGGCGTCCATTTCGGTCGCAACAAATAATACTTTTCGATAATCAACTTGAGTTACATCTCCACGTAAAATTATTTTACCACTCTTATTTATATATGGCATACTAATTGAACAGGCATTGCCAACCATAAATCTTGTCTTACCTACACCTGATGGCGCACTATAAATATATAATTTACCTAAACGCGCTCCTCGACCGGCATAATTCAAAATTTCTCCATCCATAGGTAAACCTACTTCTGGGCACTCTTTTAATCTCGCTACTAAAGCACGCATACCTTTAGTTGCCTCTTGAGAAGTTCCTTGGTCTTTACCAATATGAAGATTTTCAATTTCAACTAAATGCGCACGAACAGTTTCAATAATTTTATCTAATGGAATTTTGTTTAACTTTTCATTTTCTATGTCCCTATTTAAAGCATCTTTTTTCGTATCATAAAATTCAGATGTGTCAATACCAACACTTTCCAAATCTCTTAACATCGAAAACTTTTTTAATCGACCATAATAAAAGTCAAATTGTTTTTCATCACTGCCATCACTTGTTTGATAACATTGAGTTACAAACTCATAACCTCTATCTTTTTTGTATGCCTCATACTGTGTGTCGTATTGTTTTAGGTATAAGTCTACGTCTTGCGGAGAAATTTGTGCTACACCTGTTTGCGCCATATTATATATAGCATAAAAAACCATCTGATGCAATGGAATGCTAAAATCGGTTTTTACAAAGGCATAGCGGTCATCTTGCAACAATGATGGTTTTCTCATTAACCAACTCAATACATAAACGGAAGCATTACGGTCGAACAAATCCTTTTTAATGATTTTGTCCATCGTCTTCATCTTCTCCTTTTACATTGATTTCGGAAATATCAAGTTTTTTCGGTTCCCTCTTACGTCGAGGCACGTTATTAACATTGAATATAATATTATTGTCTTGAATCTCGATTACCTTCCGAGCTTGCTCGGCTTGTCTTTGTTGGTCAAGTTCCAACTTTTGAAAATATTGTGCAGTTTGTTCTCGAACATTTGGTACAAACCATAAACCATATAGCGGATCTATTTTATCTTGTCTTACTTCTACATACCAAACAATACAACGAGCAATTTCTTTTAATGTCATATCGTTTTCTAATACGAACTTATTAATTTGTTTATTAAAGTTAGGAGGGATGGACTGAATGCCCATCACATCCTTAATTAATTGCTCTAGTTCGGCACGCGAATATTTTTTACCATTCGTTGCCATAAAGACCTCCTACTTTATCATTTTTAATACTTCTGCTAAAAATGTATCTAATTTTTGTAAGTTCTTTCCATCCTCGGCGATTACTAATGAAGATAATCTCTTGCCTGGGAATAATTCAGTAATATATTGATTAACTAATTCTGCAATGGCGGCTTGATCTTGTCTACCTAATACTTCTTTATATGAGTTAATAACTCTTTCTTGTATTACTCTAAAGTTTTCGGCATCTAATTCTTTAGTGACAAGTTGATCTGCGCGATTCATCGCTTCTTTAATTTTCTTCATTTGTTCTTCTTGAAGTTTGATTAAGTTTTCTTTTGTATCAGTTGGTAAATCTTCACCTTGATAAACATATAAGCCTAAACCATGACGAGCACACGCCTTAACAAATGCACGTTGGATTGCTTTATTTACTGCTACAGATGTAATAGTTGCAAATGGAACTGAATTTTGATGATTATCCATAACTGCTAAGATTTCAATTTCCTCAATACCGCAAATTGTTACACCTACTTTAACCCAACAAGTTTTGCCATCTGTGAAATATGGATACTCTGTTTTAAAAGTATTTGTTACAACATTTCTTACACCTGTGTTTACATCAGTTATTTCACGTGTTTCAGTGGTTTCTACTTCTCTTGTATAGATTTTATATTCTGCATCTGGATACTTTGTTCTTAATATCTCCCACGCATTTGCCCAACTTAAATAAGATAATCCTAATTTCTTTTTAATACGTTCGCCTAAGTCAATTGCATTTAAGTCTTTAAAAATTTGTTGTCTAGTTTCTAATTGTTCTTTAGTCATCTTTTCTCCTTTATCTTATTTTTAAAATGGGCGATAAAAATCTTACCGCCCTAATTATTGTCTAAATCAAACTTGTTTGTCTTGATGTTACTGGAGCAGCTGGAGTTTGAACGGCTGCACTTGGTGTGCTTGCAGCGGCACTTTTTGCGGCAGCAGCAATAGTTGCATCCTTTGCTTTATATGCTGAGATTAAGTTTGTGATTACTTCTGATGGATAAGCACCTTCCTCAACTGTGAATGGATTACTTCCACCTGTAATATAGAAGCCGCTAATTGTGTTAGTATAAGTTTTAGTAATTGGAGTACCAAATCCACCTTTCTTATCTTCAACAACAGTTGTTTCTTCAATACTCATTAAATCGCCTTGGATACGAACTGTGTCGCCAACTTTCCAAGTTCCAACACCTTCTCTTAATTCAACATTAGTTGGTTGAACATTAAAACCAAATACTGACATATTATCACCCTTATAGTTTTGTTGACCAATACTAAAGTCATAACGATAGATTTCTCCGGCTTTATTTTTCTTTTCTTCAATAGATTTAACAACAAATCCACTCATAATGAAAGTTGCTGTATCTAAAGTAGTTTCTGGAACTACTGAGAAGAATCTGCCTGAAATTGCAGAGAATGAAATCATTTGTTCTTTGTTTTTGCTCCAAATACGATTTTCTCTTAATGAGCCTGATACTTGAACTTTTTTACCTTTTGAATTAACTAATTCTGTATATTGTTTATACAAATTACTTTCTTTATTTTCTTGAGTTAGTTTATAAGTGAAAGCTTCAATTTTAAAGATATTGTCCTTTCCTTGTAATGAACTAACTACAGATGCTTTAATAGAAACATATTCTTTATTTCCTTTATCTACACCTGTTCTAACATCTACGTCAGCTAAACGACCAACGATAGTTACGCTGTTTTCTGCGGCTAATTTTACTTGATCTGCCATAATTAATTTTATCTCCTTTTCTTTTCTTAATTATTTGGACTAATTGGGAAGTCCTTCCCTTTCTGTGTTAAGGAATAAGTTTTATATTCCTTTAATTGAGTTGCTCCTTTATTGTTCACAAATGAACGTTCGGTAGAAGCTACCTCACTAATGAGTCCTTTCATTTTTAATGAATTCAATACGGGATAAACGCCCTTGATGTTTAGAATATCTATCAAATCTTTGCCGACGATTTGCACATTACCATCTTCAAGATTTTGAAAATATTCTAAAACCTTCATCCCGTTCGGAGTTAAAACGATTTTTTCTTCTTTTAAATTATCTTCATTATTCATCTTACTTTACTCCTTTACTTTTTGGGCTACAATTCATTAACTAATTAATTTCTTCTCATTAATTACATATATATTATACAACATTTTTTTCATTTTGTCAATATTATTTTACATTATTTGACATCAATTAACATACGAGTCGATAGCGCGGCTCCAGTAGACATTTTGCCTTTAATAGATACTTTATTACGATTGATAGCAAATGGCGTTCCCATTTTTGGAATTAAATAAATTGAATCTCTACCATCGTCAAACTTAATTAGTCTAATATTGTCTTCAGGCACAGATTGTCCTTTATTACCACGTTGATCGCCGCGGTTAAAATCCTTTCCATACACTAATTTGGCTTGCCACTTATCATTTACGCTTAAAAGTAAATCATTATCTCCGATGATGGCAGCGCTACTTACAGATGCAAAACCAGTTTTAACTCCCAAAGTTAATTTTGATGCAACCGGTAAATCACTAATGTTAAGGCGCAATACTTTCGCTGTTTCCACGCAATAAATTAATATTGTATCATCATCATTGCATTCGTCGGCAAAAACTAACGTATCATCTTCTTTTAAGCGCATTACACGTTCCGCTTTATTGAACTTGTATTCTGAAGTGGCGCTTACTTTAATATTACCATTTAACGTAACTGTAACAATCTTACTTTTACC
>CAVDWX010000098.1:0-22363 GCA_963612735.1 Gemmiger formicilis
TCTGATAAATGCCGTTATACTGCTGATGTTGAGGCGCTTCGTGACAACCTTAAAAAATTGGGTGAATGGCGATATGCCGAAGACGAGAAATTTAAGCAAGCAGTAAAAGACCATGAAGACCGCATTAATTCTCTACAAGCAACCGCAAAAAAGAGCGCAGATGAATATTATTAGAAAGAGCATGAATTAGCTGATTCTCATTTAAACGATGAGAAAAAGAGAATGCAAGACTATTTCAGTAATTTAATTAATAATTACCGAGAAGAGTATCTTGAAATGTTGGAGGAATGTACTGAACATTATCAAGAGACTATTGGTGAATGCGACCAAGAACTAGACGCAAAGATTCAAGAATTAACAAATTTACGCAGAACAATTGATGCGCTTGTTGAGACTAATAAGCGACAATTGTTAAAAGAGACGCAAAGAGATTTCTATCGTTTAAATGTGCCATAGACAGATTTAAACGAAATCGCTAAATTACGCGAAGTATCTCAATATTTAAAAAATGCCGAGCCTCTTAATAAAGTTATATGGAAAGTATATTATGAGAAACCATATACTGATTTAATAGGCCGTGTTGTTGGCACAGAAGAGAAAACCGGCATTTATAAAATTACTAATTTAAAAAATAATATGTGCTATGTGGGGCAAGCAACAAATATAGCTTCTCGTTTCAGATAGCATATTAAACGAGGGCTTGGCGCCGAAACGCCGACTCGAAATAAATTATATCCAGCTATGATGGCAGAAGGAGTGGAAAATTTTTCATTTGAAATTATTGAAGAATGTGTTCCCGCTGAATTAAATACTCGTGAAAAGTATTGGATTGAATGTTATCATGGGCAGGATTTTGGATATAATATAAAAGCTGGGGGCTAATTATGAAAGTAAAAGTATTTACTCCAAATAAAAATGGGAAAATTGAATTTTCTCGAAAAGAATTAGAAGTACTATTAGATGAGATTTATAATAGCGGTTGGGAAGACGGCCGGAATTATAATGGAAGTAGCTGGTGGTGGACCTCCCCTACCATCCCGCCTTATTATTCCTATTCAGACTCTACTGGACAACCGTCTTGGAAGTAGTATGTAAGCGTTACTAACGATACCTCTTCTACAAAAGCAACAACCTCTACCACTACTACCGATAAAGATATAACTATCTCATCTACTTATTGACTTTTTTTAAAAAATATGTTATAATTAATATATAAAGAAAAGTTGAAAGTGAGTTTTTTATGAAACAAGAATTTATTGATTTTCTAAATGCTCTTATGGAAGCGTCTCCGGATATAGTAGCGGAAAAAATGACGGATAATGTAAAAATGTATATTGAAGCTATTAAAGAAGATGTTGAAAACAATCCCGTTTTAACTGAAAACGGGAAAATTGTACTTCAGTTTTTGTAGGATCATCCCGAGACATTGGCGTGGAAGTCTAAACAGATTTTTGACCTGGGTGTTGAAATCCCCACTTCCCGCGGAGTTTCTGGAGCTTTAAGAAAATTAGTATCCGATGGTTTTTGTGAAAAAATTGGTAAAGACCCTGTTATTTATTCATTAACAGAAAAAGGAAAAAATTTTAAGATTGAACAAGGAGAAAACTGATGAAAAAGAATTTTGTAAATAGATGCCATGTTGAGGGTCTTCTATATCAGCATAAACTAGAAGCTAAAGTGACCGGCGAGAACTCCAAGGCGCCTGGAACTTCATATATCACTGGCACAATAGATATTGCAACAGATAATAATCTGACCAATATTGTATCAATTCATTTTACTTATGTAACGCCTGTGACCTCCAAGAACAAGGAGAATAGAACATATACTGCTCTTTCTAATATTGTTAATGGTGTTTATGGCAGTGTTATGGAGCACGGCGAAGATAAGGCCGTGAAGCTGAGTGTTGATACTTCATTCGGTATCAATGACTTCTGGGATCGTTCCGGCAAGGATGTTCATGCAATTCGTCTTGAGGGCGGTTTTGTGTCTCTTGCTTCGGCTTTGAACGAAGATGAAAATAAGCGTAATACATTTACTTGTGATATGGTTATTAATCATGTATATCGTGTTGAGGCGGATGCCGAGCGCCAGACCGAGGAATATGTCAATGTTGGTGGCTATATTTTTGATTTCCGCAATGCGGTTATCCCCATTGACTTTAGAATCTTTATCCCCGGCGGTATGGACTATTTTGAGGGGCTGAATGTTTCTAATAATAATCCGGCGTTTACTTCTATCAGTGGTAATATTATTGCGACAACCGTTATTGTAAAGAAAGAAGAGGAAACTCCTTGGCATACAATTGCTGTGCGCGAAGTTAAAAATACCCGTAAGGCATATGCCATTACTTATGCTCAGCCGGAACTTTATGAGTGGGATAGCGAAGACACTATTACGGCAGCGGATATGAGTCGTTTGCTTAGTGAGCGTCAAGTTTATCTTGCGACAAAGGAAAAGAGCGATGCTGAGTATCGCGCAAATCAGCAAGGTTCTGGAGCTTTTGGCGCGGCGGCCGCTACTACAGCTCCGGTTGAAGGCGGATTTAAGTTTTAATTATTTTACTACAATCATATAATTTAAATATGATTGTAGTAAATCAAAATATTCGGTTAAACAAAAAGATATTATAAAAGTATGAAATACATTATAAATAAAATGGAGAAATAAAAAATGAATTTGTTGAATATTAAACCTCATGTTGTTAGCCGAGACCTTAGCGGATACATAACACTTGTTTATGGAGCCCCTAAAACGGGCAAAACTACTCTTGCAACTCAAATGCCGGGTTCTCTTCTACTTGCTTTTGAGAAGGGATATAATGCAATTCCTGGTGTTATTGCGCAAGATATTACTACTTGGGGCGAGCTTAAACAAGTTGTCCGCGAGTTGAAGAAAGATGAAGTTAAAGCCGTCTATAAGAGTATTGTAATTGATACTATAGATATTGCGGCTGATTGTTGTCAGAAGTATATTTGCACTCAGCTTGGTATTGAGAGCATTGGTGACGGCGGTTGGACCAATAATGGCTGGGCCCGCTATAAGAAGGAGTTTGAAGATGTTTTCCGCACTATTACACAACTTGGATATGCGGTCTTCTTCATCTCTCACCAAAAGGAAAAGACAATTACCCCCAAGCAGGGTAAAGAGTATGTTCAAATTTGCCCCTCTCTTCAGTCCTCTGCGCTGACCATTGTTGAGAATATGGCCGATATTTATGGATATGCTCATCAGGAGCGCTCTGAAAGTGGCAAGGCCGTGGTTCGCCTGACTCTTCGCAGCGATGATGGTAGCGTGGCTTGTGGCGGTCGTTTTAAGTATATTCCTTCAGAAATTGATTTTAGCTATCAGGCGTTGTCCGATGCTTTGATTCAAGCTATTGATAAAGAAGCCAGTGAACACGGCAATCAGTATGTTACTGACGAGCGTATTGAGACTGTGGCGGCACCCGAATATGATTTTACAAAGCTGTGTGCTGAGTTTGAGGAAATTACTGGGGAACTTATGCTTAAAGATAGCGGATTCTATCAGCCCCGTATCGTTATGATAGTCGATAAATATCTTGGCAAAGGAAAGAAAGTGTCTAGCGCAACCCCCGACCAGGCAGAACTTATTTATCTTATTGTCAACGAAATTAAAGACGAATATATGAAGTAATTTGAAAAAATCAACTCTGAGCTTTTTTGGTCGGAGTTGATTTTTTATAAAAAATATGTTATAATATATATAGTATCGAAAGGAAGTGTTTGCTTATCGCTCATACAGTTATATGCCCGTATTGTTCAAAAACATTTGATAGAGATACAGAAGAATATGCTAAAATAAATAAACGCAGATATGCTCACGCTTCTTGCGCATTAGCGGCGAAAGCAAAAAATCCAAAATTACCTCAACCAGTTATCATAAATCCTTTGGATGAAGTAGTTTGTATTTATTGCAACCAACCTTTTAATAAAAGTACAACTCCGCACGTTATGGTTAGAAATGGGCAATATGCTCATACTGAATGTGCGGAACTTGAAGAAAAAAGGGATAAAACTGATGCGGAACTGCTTGATGAGTATATTTTAAATTTATTTGATTTGGAATATGTCCCACCGCGTATTTAGAGACAAATTGCGAGTTTTATAAATGATTATAATTTTACTCATAGCGGTATTTTAAAAACACTGCGATATTTTTATGAGGTTAAGCGCCAAGACGTTAAAAAAGCCAATGAAGGAATCGGCATAGTCCCATGGATTTATAAAGAAGCATATGCTTATTATAAACGAATGTGGGACGCCGTTGAAAAAAATAAAGATAAAAATATAAATCTATATTAGCCAAAAGTGGAAGAAGTTCATGTTGTTCCGCCGGAGCGCGAAGCAATGAGGCGAAAGAAGAGATTTAGATTTTTAGAAACAGATGAGGTAGATGAAGATGCCATCTAAATATGTGGACATAACAAGTATAATGCAGGTAATTGGATGTGTATACAACACGCCTTAGCTATTGGATTATACCGATAAATATGATATAACAGAGGAAGATTTCCCTGACCAATTTCATTAGATTGCTTTTGGTGCGATTTATCAGTTATATCATATGGGAGCTGAACGAATCACTCTAAATAATATCTTAGATTATCTTTCAACACGACCTAAGAGTGAAGCTATATTCCTTAAACAAAAAGGAGAGGAATGGCTGACTCGCGTATCCGAAATCGCATCATCGGCATCGTTTGATTATTATTATAATCGGCTAAAAAAGATGACGTTATTGCGAGCTTATGATAAATACGGATTTGATGTTAGTGATATATATGACCCTGATAATATTTTAGATATAAAGAAAAAATAGCTTCAAGAAGATAATCTTGATAATTCCACTCTAGAAGAAATCGCGTCGAAAATAGATAAAAAAATTGATGATATTAAATTACGATATATAAATAATGGGGCGGAAGAGGCAAAACAGGCTGGTGAAAATATTTTAGATTTGGTCGACAAATTTAAACAAACACCAGAGGTGGGCGTTCCGCTTTATGGGTCGTTGATTAATACAGTCACCAGAGGGGCCCGTCTAAAGAAATTTTACCTTCGGTCAGCGCCGACGGGGGTGGGAAAAGCTATTCCTAATTATACTATTATCCCCACTCCTGATGGTGATAAGAGGGTAGATGAAATTAAAGTTGGTGATTATTTATTTGGGCAAGATGGTAAACCAACTAAAGTCTTAAAAATTTATCCTCAGCTAGAAGATAAAGAAATTTGGAAAGTCACTTTTTCAAATGGTACTATTGCAGAATGTTGCGGAGAGCATTTATGGGAATATAGATATGAATCTCATAGAGAAAAAGCTTATCGCGTAGAGGATGTTGAAACTATTTATAATAGAACTTTAAAGTTAAAAAATGGCTTAAAGGATTCCTCAAATAAAGGCTATAGATTTCATATCAAATTAAATGAACCTGTTGAAAAAAAAAAAAAAGAATATTATTTACATCCATATATAATGGGAGCTTTTTTAGGGGACGGCAGTTTTAGATATGCTCCTTCTAATAAGAGTTTAAAGTTTTCTTCTGAAGATGAAGAAATTCCTAATTATATCTCTAAATTATTAGGAAATGAATTTTATCCGCATCATCATACTCATATGAATTATGATTGGGTATTTAAAAATGTAAATAATCCAAAACATAATATTTGGGTAGAGGAATTTTTGAAAGAATGTCCAGAACTTCTTATGGTTAAATCTGAAGACAAATTTATTCCGAAAGCTTATCTTCATGGAAGCGTAGAGCAAAGGTTTGAGTTGCTTCAAGGGCTTATGGATACCGATGGTAGTATAGATGTAAAAGGCAGAATGAATTTTACAACAGTCAGCCCGCAATTAAGAGATGATTTTATTTATTTATGTAGAAGCTTAGGGTTTATTGCTAATTATCTTATAGATAAAAGAGAAGATAAATATACTACTGGAGAATGTTATCAAATACGAATTCAATGTAAAAAAGAAATTAAGCCTAAATGTTTCCATTTGCAAAGGAAAAAAGACAAAGCAATAGCTTATGCTAATTCTAATAAACGCCAAGAGTTTAAAGACCATATAGCTATTGTAAACATAGAAAAAACTAATAAAAAAGTTCCTATGACTTGTTTTACAGTAGATAATGATTCTCATTTATTCCTAATGAATGATTTTATTGTAACTCACAATACTCGTAGCATGATTGCGGATTGCTGTTTTATTGGGTGTAATCGTATTTATGATGAGACTTTTGGATGGATTAAAAACGGAGTCGCGCAACCATGTTTATATATTACCACAGAACAAGAATTAGAAGAAATCCAAACAATGATGTTAGCTTTTCTTTCTAATGTAAAAGAAGACCATATTTTAAATGGTAAATATGAAGGCGATGAAGAAGCCCGTGTTCGAGAGGCGGGCGAAATCTTAAAAAGCAGTCCTATTTATATTGTAGAATTACCAGATTTTTCACTTCAAGATATAGAAGATACAATTAAAAAAGGTATTCGTGACCATGATGTTAAATATGTTTTTTAGGACTATCTACATACAAGCTTAAAGATTTTGGAGGAAATTCAAAAGCGTAGTGGTGTTAATCTACGAGAAGATAACATTTTGTTTATTTTATCTAATAAATTAAAAGATATATGTAATACATACGGAGTATTTATTGAATCGGCAACTTAGCTTAATGGTTCGTGGAAAGAGGATAAAATCCCCGACCAAAACTTGCTTAGAGGAGCGAAATCAATTGCAGATAAAATTGATTACGGGTCGATTTTATTAAATACAACTCAAGAAGATTTAGAAGCTCTTGAACAAATATTAGCAACTAATGTTTTTGAAAAACCGACAATTAAACTTTCAATTTATAAAAACCGGCGTGGTCAATATAAGGGAATCTATCTATGGTGTAAAGCCGATTTGGGCGCTTGTAGAATAAACCCTATGTTTGCTACAACATGGGATTATGAATTACTTAATATCAATGATTTAAAAATTATAACTGAAGAACCAGGCGCATTTTAAAAATTAAAGGAGAAAATAATATGACAGGCATTAGTAAACGAAATAAGGCATATTCTATGATAATCGAGAAGGCTGGCACTCTCCATGAGAAAGTTGGTAGTATTGAATATAAAATGCCAGAAGCAATGGCTAAAAGCATTCTCAAACAGCGTCGTGATGGAGACAAAAATATGCGACCGCAAGATTATCTTGTAAAATATGTTAATGAGGAGCTTAATCTAATGCGACATTGTGTGAAGGTTATTACCTATTAATGGTATCCTTTGACAAGGGTGAAATTCGTAGTAGTTTAACAATAGATAATATTTTTGAGCTACTATAGGAGTGGGGTGGGGACCCTGAATATACTGATTTTGGTATTATTTCGGCTACTATTTGCCATAACCACCCCGGCGATGGAAGCCGTAAATTATATTATTATAGTAATACAGATCTTTACCGCTGTTTCACTGGATGTAATGATGTTTTCGATATTTTTGAATTAACAATTAAAGTTTTTGAAATTCAACATCAAAGAACTCTTAGTTTAAATGACGCAATTCGATATATAGCTTTTAGGTTTGGTATTGCGCCACAAATCTTTGATGATGAAGACGGCTTTGATATTGCGGATTTTAATTGGTTAAATAAAAGACAAACCCGAATTGAAAATGTTAAAGACTTAAAAGATTATCACGTTCAATTAAAAGAATACGATGATATAATTTTATCGCGGTTTAATCATAATGTAAAAATTCTCCCATGGTTAAATGAGGGAATTTCATAGGAGGCTATGGATAAAGCCAATATATGTTTTTATCCAGGGGGGGATCAAATTGTTATCCCGCATTATGATGTAAATAATCGCCTTGTAGGAATTCGCGGGCGCACCCTTTGTCAAGAAGATGGAGAAAAATTCGGCAAGTACCGGCCGTTACGCATCAATGGCCTATTATATAACCATCCTCTTGGAATGAACTTATATAATTTAAATAATAGTAAAGACGCAATCAAAACGCTTGGTAAAGCAATTGTGTTTGAGGGGGAGAAGTCGCCGCTTCTATACCAGACTTATTTCGGTTCTATGCTGGATATTTCTGTTGCGTGTTGCGGGTCAAGCCTTTCTGTTTATCAAGTTCAATTATTGATTGACGCCGGAGCTAAAGAAATTGTAGTGGCATTTGATAGGTAGTATTAGGAGGCTGGAGATGCTGAATTTGAACATCTTACTTCAAATTTAAGAAAAATAAAAGAAAAGTATAAAAATGAAGTTATAATTTCTATTATTTTTGATTATAAAAAAAGAACAAAATATAAAGCGAGTCCTATTGATGCGGGACGTGATATATTTATTGAGTTATATAATGAAAGAAACTTTTTAGATGAAAAATAAAGAAAGGAGGTTGAAAATATTAATTATTAGTTAATAGCCCCTCCTCGGTGGGAAAGCTCTTGTATTGAGCAAGTTCTTCGTAATCGAGGAATTAAAGACGAAGATATGTATCATTATCTTCATGAAGATTCTAGTGATTTACTTCCGCCCAGTAGCATAGCAAATATAAATGAAGGCGCAAAAATGCTAATTCGGCATATTGGGGCAGAAGATGATGCATTGATTGTAGTAGATAGTGATTGTGATGGGTATACCTCTTCCGCAACTTTAATTAATTATTTAAATCGGTTGTTTCCTAATTATGTTTAGACGCATATACATACTTTTATCCATAGCGATAAAACGCATGGGCTATCTGATGTTGAAGTTTTAGATAATTTTAGATTAGTTATATGCCCCGACGCTTCTAGTAATGATTATGAAGAACACACCGAACTAAAATCACGAGGCATTGATGTTTTAGTTATTGATCACCACGAGGCGGAGAGAGTTTCGCCGGACGCCTGTGTAATAAACAATTAGTTATGTGATTACCCCACTAAGTCATTATCTGGTGTCGGCATGGTATATAAATTCTGTTGTTATCTTGATGAGATATTAGGTAAAAATATTGCGCCTGATTATGAAGACCTTGTTGCCTTGGGCTTGATTGCGGATATGATGGATCTAAGATATTTTGAAACAAGCTATTTAGTTCGGACAGGCCTCCAAAAGATAACAAATCCATTATTCCGCGAAATGATGAATCGACAGGCGCGACAATTTGAAAATGGTATTACCGCAACTGGTATCGCATTTTATATTGCTCCTTATATTAATGCTATGACACGTTCGGGCACTTTAGTTGAAAAACAATGTCTTTTTAATGCGATGCTTGAATATAAAGCTTATCAATTAGTGCCGTCAACTAAGCGGGGATGCTCAGGACAAATAGAAAGTATTGTAGAGCAAGCGGGTCGTACTTGTATAAATGTAAAAAGCCGGTAGACGCGAGTTCAAAAAGCCGGCGTAGAAGCTATTGAAGCTATTATTGAAAAAGACCATTTGCTTCAAAACAAAATCATTGCAATCCGAGTTCCCGCAGAAACAGTAGATAAAAATTTAGCGGGTTTAATTGCCAATCAGCTAACCGCTAAATATCAGCAACCTATTATGATATTGAGAGGTGTTGAATATGAGGATGGTTTAAAATGGGAAGGGTCGTGTCGTTGTTATGACGGCTCGGCGCTCAAAGATTTTAAACAATTCCTGAATACTCTTGGTTATTGTAATTATGCTGAAGGACACCCTAATGCTTTTGGTTGTAGTATTGATGACAATAAATTTGATGATTTTATTAAAGCAAGTAATGAAGCTTTAAAAGATTTTGATTTTACTCCTCGATATGATGTAGATTTTATTTTCTAGGCGCAAGATATCAATGACAATCTAGTTTATGAAATCGGTAATTATGAAGAGTTGTGGGGTCAAGATTTAAAGGAGCCTCTTATTGCGATTGAAAAAATTAAAGTATCGGCTGATACTGTTTCTCTTCTTGGTTCGGATAAAGGAACTCTTAAAATGAGTTTATCTGACGATTTGAAAACATCGTTTATTAAATTTAAATTAACCGATGAAGAAAAAGAATTATTCGGTAATACTACTGGATATTTTTATATAAATGTAGTGGGGAATTTTACATTAAATCATTTTAATGGATTTGTGACCCCTCAAATTAAAATAAAAGATTATGAGATAATAAAACAAGTAAAGTTTGATTTTTGATATGATGAAAAAAATTCTGTTATTGTTTATAATATTTTTAATAATGACCTCATGTTCGGCGCGAGAGATAGAAGAAACTGCCCCTGTCATATCAGAAGTTTTTACTCCATCTCCAACTCTCGCGCCGACACCAACCCCTCGGCCGACATTTATGCCGAAGTATGATATTGAATATACTCATTTTGAATATATTGATTTAGATGATACAGACGAAATGCTTCAATACATAGAAGCAGGATATACTCATATAGATGAATTAAAGGCTCTTTATCCAAATACTAGTGAGTATGCCAATTATTATGAAGTAATTGAAAATCTGGACAAAGAGGTAGAAAATACATACGAAGCGCTTCGCTTGTTTATTAAAGATTATAATAGAACCACTCTTTCAAATCAATATCCAACAGCAACAGAAATTTGGTGTTATTTAAAAGACGCCGGATTCTCTGATGCAGTGTGTGCCGGAATTCTTGGAAATATAATGGCAGAATGTGGCGGTGGTTCGCTATATCTTCAGCCTTATGTGGTATCAAGTGGAGGCGGTTTTTATGGAATATGTCAATGGAGCGTTTCACTTTATCCAGAGATTTACGGGGCGACGCTTGAAACGCAATTAGATTATCTTTTGGAAGATTTGCCAAAGCAGATAAATACATTTGGATATGCTTATTATAGCGGTTTTGATTATAACACATTTCTTGAATTAACTAATTGCCGAGATGTGGCAAAAGCCTTCGCTAAGTGCTATGAGCGTTGTATATCTTATCATGTTTCAATTCGACTTGAATATGCCGAAAAAGCTTATGAAGTTTTTGCCGGTAAAACAATATAATAGACTGGTTGGTCCGGCCGGCTATGAGCGCACAAACCGTCGCCCCAAATAAAAAATGCTTTTGGAAATTTTTGACCAAAATGAACAATTCTATTAAATAATAGTAGAAGAAAGGAGGAAGTAAATCTTGGAGCTAAATCATGCTCAAGAAAAAGGATTGAAAATTGCTGTAGCCCGATACAATTCGCACGAACCCTATACCTGTATCGCTGGCTACGCGTAACTCGGGAACTGGTAAATCAACACTCGTTCAATTTATTATTTCCGCCCTTAATTTAAACCCTGAGAATGTAGCATATGTGGCATATACAGGTAAAGCATCTATGGTATTGCGAGAAAAGGGGTGTCCCAATGCAACGACCGCACATCGACTTTTATATCGGTCAGTCCCCCGCAAAGACGGCACGTTTTATCATATCCCTAAAAGACCTCTTGATAAAAAATATGATTTAATTGTTGTAGATGAAGTATCTATGTTACCAAAAGAGTTGTGGGATTTGTTACTATCTCATTATATTCATGTTATAGCTCTTGGCGACCCAGGGTAGTTACCCCCAGTGTCTGGTCTTGATAATGGCGTCTTAAGCCGTCCTCATATTTTTCTTGAAGAAGTAATGCGACAAGCTCAAGATAGTGAAATTATCCGCTTATCAATGGATATTCGTGATAATAAACCTTTACAGTGCTTTTTGGGAGATGAGGTTTAGGTAATTAATCCTTATTAGTTAACTGAAGCAATGTATTTATGGGCTGATTAGATTTTAGTCGGGAAAAATATTACTCGGCATAGGATTAATGCGGGGATGCGCCAAAAAATATTACAAGCAAACACCATAGAACCAATAGTAAATGATAGAGTTATTTGTTTGCATAACGACTGGGATTTTGTTAATGAAGCAGGCGATCCGCTTATTAATGGTCTCACCGGAACTCTTACTAATGTAAAAATTGCCCATGATGTTCCTTTTATTAAGGATATTGTTTATGCAGATTTTTCTCCGGATGATACAAATGATGAGCGGGCGGTTTTTAAAAATATAAGAATGGATTATAAATTGTTTTATAATCATGAACCAACTATCACAAAAGAAAATTTTAGAAAAATACCTAGTGCCGTCCATCCAGAACAATTTGATTATGGATATTGTATTACGGCTCATAAATCTCAGGGAAGCGAATTTGATAAAGTATTAGTGTTAGAAGAATTTCTCCGAGGAGATGAGCATGCGCGGTGGTTATACACGGCTTGTACCCGCGCTAAAAAACAATTAATTCTAGTAAGGAATTTTAGATGAACGTATTAACAATAGATTTTGATATTATTATGGCACCATCAATTAATTTATATAATAACATGGTGCCTAAAGAGAATTGGGATGACCTTGAAAGAAATCCTCAAATTAATTTAAGTTTTGCGGATTATCAAATATACCAAAAGCTAACAATACTTTTATCTTAGTTGATAACTTCGTTAAATTTTTCACAAATTCATTTTATTTAGGATCATGAGCAAGTAAATCAGGTTATCGGCGCCGAGCCGATCGAAATGCTGGTTAATATTGACCATCATCATGACGTATCATATGCTGATGAAATAGAAAAATTAAATTGCGGGAATTGGGTTTATTATCTAAAACAAAATAATAATTTACAAAATTATATATGGGTTCATAATACTAATTCTACATTAATCCCTAACGACAAACCATTCGCGGCGATTATTGACGAATCTTATAATTTTGATGATTATAATTTAGATAATTTGACGAAGCAGAATTTTGATAAACTTATTATTTGTTTATCGCCTCCTTGGGTGCCTCCCCGACAACGCGCATTATTTTATCTGTGGATGGATTTATTTAATAATTATTATCATACGCATTTTGATTTTGTGCGTCGCCCCGCAGTTTGACATTACTATAAAAATATGATATAATATATATAGAAATATAAGGAAAGAGAGATTTGAATGGATACCTATTTTAACTGTCATAACCATACCGAATACTCAAATCTCCGTCTCTTGGATTCCATTAATAAGCCGAAAGATTTAATTGATAAGGCAATAGAAATGGGTCTATCTGGTATCGCAATAACTGACCATGAGGCGTTATGCGCCCATATGGAAGTTAATCAGTACGCAAAAGAAATTTATGAAAAACATCCAGATTTTGTAATTGGACTAGGAAATGAGATTTATTTAACTGAAACTCGTGAGAGCGGACAGCCATATTATCATTTTCTTTTAATTGCAAAAGATTTAATTGGGCATCGAGCGCTTAAAGAATTAAGTTCTATTGCTTGGTACAATGTATATGTAGATCGACGAATGGAGCGCGTTCCTACGCTAAAATCAGAACTAAGTGAAGTTATTAATAAATATAAAGGCCATGTGATCGCGACTACAGCTTGTATCGGCGGGGAATTATCTTCAAATATTTTAAAAATGTGCTTGGCTCGAGATGCGCACGACGAACAAATGGCAACGTATTATTATAATCAAATTATTGATTTTATTAATTATTGTGTTGATTTATTTGGAGATGATTTTTATATTGAGTGTGCGCCCTCGAATAAAGATGACCAAATTACGGCCAATAAGATGTTATATAAAATTGCGCAGGCATTTAATATTCCATTAGTGGTTGGAACAGATAGTCATTATTTGACGAAAGCAGATAGATTTGTTCATGAGGCATATTTAAATTCAAAAGAAGAAGAGCGCGAGGTTGCGTCATTTTATGAGTTTGCGCGACTAATGACGCCGACTGAATGTAGAGATTTACTAAATCTAAGTTTCGGCGATGATAATATCGTAGATATGATTTTTAAAAATACATTAAGTATTCAAAATAAAATCACTCGATATTCGTTAGAAAAACATCAATCAATACCAGAAGTAAAGGTAAAAGATTATCCTAAGTCTTCTGGCGGGAATCCTCAATATCCGGTATTAAAATCACTATATGAAAGTGATAATATACAAGAACGATATTGGATTAATCAATGTGCAGAAGCATTAGAGCAAAAAGGCCTTGCAAATGATGCGCGATATTGGGAACGCTTAGAGGAAGAAGCTCGTGTAAAAAGAGTAATAGGTGAAAAACTTCAAACTTGTATGTTTGCGTATCCTAATACGCTTCAACATTATATTAATTTGTTTTGGCGATGTGGGAGCACAGTCGGGGCCGGGCGAGGTTCAGCTTGCTCCGGTCTAAATCACTATTTACTAGGTATTACACAGCTAGACCCCCTGGTTTGGGAGCTTCCGTTCTGGAGATATCTCAATGACGACAGAACAGAAATTGGAGATATAGATTTGGATTTAGCTCCAAGTAAATTACCGAAAATTTTTGAAGAAATCCGTAAAGAGCGCGGAGAACTTGGTCTTATACAAGTTTGCACCTTCGGAACTGAGGGTACTAAGTCGGCAGTTCTTACCGCTTGTCGCGGGTATCGGACGGAAGAATGTCCAGATGGCATTGATGTTGATGAAGCTCAGTATATGAGCTCTCTTATCCCGCAAGAACGAGGTTTTCTTTGGTCTTTGCGCGATGTTATTCAAGGCAATTTAGACAAAGACCGCAAACCGGTAACACCATTTATCAATGAAGTTAATAAATATCCAGGCCTATTAGATATTATGTTTGGTATAGAAGGCCTCGTTTGTCATAGAGGCTCTCATGCTTCAGGTGTTGTTTTCTTTGATGAAAATATATTTGATACAGCGGCAATTATGAGAACTCCTAGTGGCGCTTTGGTAACGCAATGGGACCTACATCGGCTTGAGAGTGCGGGTGCGGTTAAATATGATTTCTTGTTGACTTCTGTCCAAGATATTATTATTAAAACCATTGAATTGCTTCAAAAGGATAAATTAATAGAGCCAGAGTTAACATTGCGTGAAGCTTATGATAAATATCTTCATCCAAATGTATTACCACAAAATGATAAAAAAATGTGGGATGCGCTGGCTGAAGGAAGTGTTATTTCATGCTTTCAATTCGATTCACAAGTCGGTGCTCAGGCGGCTAAAAAAATTAGACCGACTTCTGTCCGCGAAATGGCGGACGCTAATGGGTTGGATATTGGCCCTTATACACTTTACCTCTTATCAGAGGGGTTTGCGTTTTTTCAGAAAAAAGTAAAATAATTATTTTTAAATTGGAAAGATGCAAGCTAACGGGGAAGCCTTAGCAAGTAAAGTTGAAGGTAATCCCGTGGGAAATTAATTTATAACGTTTTTTTGGATAATGGCAGACAATTTATCGGCTATCTTATTCAAATAATATTGAAGGAGGTAGAAAAATGATACATTATATATACTGCTATACAAATAAAACAAACAATAAACAATATATTGGACAAACAAATAATTTAAAGCGAAGAAAGAAACAGCATATACAAGATAGTATACATTGTCATCAAGGTCATGAAGTTTCTTATAATCTTCCTTTTCATTCTGCTATTAGAAAATATGGCATTGATAATTTTGATTTTACTATCTTAGAAATTATTGATACCGAAAACTGGAATGAAGTAAATAATTTAGAGTCTAAATATATTAAAGGAAAAAATACAATAGCTCCAAATGGATATAACTTAAAGGCTCAAGGGGAAGCTAATAAAGGTTTAAATGTTAGTAAATTACCGATGAGTCAAATATTAGAGATTATATCTGATTTAAAAAATGGAGTAGAAATTAAACAAATTGCTGAAAAAAATAATTTATCTCGTTCTTATATCTCTGATATAAATAATGGAAGATGTTGTAGAATTAATGAAATATCTTACCCTATACAGCAAAATAGAATTACAGAGGGTGAATATCTTGATATAATTGATATGTTGAAAAATACTACTTATTCAATGAGAGAAATAGCAAGATATTTTAATAGAAATAGAGATACGATAGAGAAAATTAATAAGGGAAAACAAGCAATAGTTAGAACATTGTATGAAGGAGATTTTCCGATTAGAAAGTCTACTAGAAAAGGTTATAAATTAAAACCTGTAGAGACTATTCAAGGTGAGACTTGAAGTAGGATTGCTATTGATACGTAATTCGAAATGGTGTACTCGAAAGAGTAAAAGATAGTCCAGACCACAAACGACTGTCCCAGTCGGCAAGAAATTGTAGTTGGCAGGTAATGAGATTAATGCCGTCTGAAAAAGGGGCCGAAATGCCTCTAGATAAATATGTTAGATTTAAAAACAATATATCTCTATGGTATAAAGAAATGACAGACTTTGGTTTAACGCCAGAAGAATAGAAAACATTAGAGCCGTATTTCTTATCTTCTTATGGGGTACCCCCAAGTCAAGAACAGTTAATGAAAATGCTCCAAGATGAAAATATTTGCGGGTTCACTCTTGGAGAAGCCAATGCGGCGAGGAAAATAGTTGGAAAAAAATAGATGTCAAAAATTCCGGCTCTGCATAAACAAGTCCTTGACCGAGCTCGTTCCGAGAGGCTTGGGGCTTATGTTTGGGAGTGCGGAATCGGGCCGTAGATGGGGTGAAATGCTTGCCCCTAGATATTCTTACTCGTTTACCACGAGGGTAATTAAAAATTTTGGACAAAAAATTGTTAATTGCTAACGGGGAAATCTAAAGTAGCATAGAGGGTATAAAAAGTATCCCAACTGTGTTACCATGATAATCCCGTGGGAAGTCTTAAAGGATAGCGTGGTAATACATTATGTTATGGAGGTGTATAATGTATTACATATATTGTTACATAAACAAGATAAATGGTCATAAATATATTGGCCAAACGAATAATTTAAAACGTCGTATAAGAGAATATCGTTCTTGTGCTTTAAATTCTAAATCTAGTTCTTATAACAATTTAATTCACAGGAAAATGCGTCAGTATGGTATAGATAATTTTGAAATTGAAGTTTTAGAATAGATCTATACAGATGATATAAATATTGTGAATGAAAGAGAACAGTTTTGGATAAAAGAAAAGAATAGTTATAGAGGAAATGGAGAGGGGTATAATTCCGATCTTGGTGGCGGTAATAGAATTAGAAATTCTATTTTATCACAAGATCAAATAGCTTCTTTGAAAAAAGAAATCTAGAAGGGTATCCTTTATTATGAGTTAGAATAGAAATATAATATTAGTGCTTCATTTATTTCAAGTATTAACAATGGATTATACTTCTATGATAAAAACCAAGATTATCCGCTCTATAAGTATTATAAGGACGATTCAGATTATGACGAGTTGATTGAGTTACTAACAAATTCTACTTTATCTTTAGCAGAAATTGCTAAATATCTTGATATGGGTTATTCCACAGTAAAGAAAATAAATGCTGGAACACTAAAAAATGGATTATATCCAACTTACCCAATTCGAAAGAGAGACGTTAGAGCGGTGAGAGCAGACAAAATAAAAGAAGCACTGCTTCATACTAATATGACTTATCAAGAAATTATTGATCTATATGGTTCTTCAAAAGATACTATTAGAAGAATAAATATTGGAGAGTCATTCAAAGATAATAACCTTGTTTATCCTTTAAGAAACCTGTAACGACTATCCCGGGTTAGACTGGGAGTAGGGTCACTATTGGTACGTGGCTGGGTTCTAGGAAACGAAGCCCATGAAAACCGAAATGATATCCTATTAGTAAAAAGCTAATAGTAAAAGATAGTCTGTGCCACTAGAAATAGTGGGTAAATATGATAGCTTCTCACAAATTCATTCGATTGCCTATACTTTCGTTGGCATGCAAACTCTATATCTTGCGACTCATTTTAACCCTATTTACTGGAATACGGCTTGTCTTATTGTAAATAGTGGTTCTCTTGAAGATAATAGCGAAGAAGAAATTGTAGATATATATGCGCCAGAAGGCGATGATTTAGCAAATGGTATTTCATTTAAAGATTTACCAGATAAAAAAAGCAAAATAAGAAAAACCGCAAGCACTGATTATGCAAAGATTGCCAAAGCTATTGGCGCAATTTAGATGGCGAATATTAAAGTTAGCCTTGTTGATATAAATAAGTCTGATTTTGGCTTTGCGCCGGATGTTGAAAATAATCAAATTTTGTTCGGGATGAAGGGAATCTTAAATGTAGGCGACGACTTGGTTAAAACAATTATCCAAAATCGCCCATATGTTTCGCCGCGAGATTTTCTTCAAAAAGTAAAACCAACTCGCTCAGCAATGATTGCGTTAATAAAAAGCGGCGCATTTGATAATATGATGGAACGGCGCCTTTGTATGGCTTGGTATATTTGGGAAACTTGTGATAAAAAGAAACGTTTGACGCTTCAAAATATGGCGGGATTGTCCAAATATGATTTATTGCCAAAAGAAACACAACAACAAATATTAGCATTTCGTGTATATGAATTTAATCGTTATTTAAAAGCAACAAATAAAACCAATAAAAATAGTAAGTATTATTATTTAAATGATATAGCATTAAATTTTATTAATGATGTTTCTTCTGAAATTGACGAATTTGAACAAAATATTTTGTATCAAGATAATTGTTGCTATTTAAAAATCGTGCCTTGGGATAAATTTTATCAATCTCAAATGAATGTTTTTCGTGAATGGATTGCCTCTGATAAAGACAATATTTTACAACAGTTAAATGAAAAAATATTCCTTAATGATTGGAAAAAATATGCCCTTGGAACAATTTCTGCATGGGAAATGGAAGTATTATGCTTCTATTATCACGAACATGAGTTGGCTCATATTAATAGTGAACTTTATGGCTTTTCAGATTTCTTCCAGTTACCACAAGAGCCAGAAGTGGACAGAAGTTTCTTCAAAAGCGGGAAACAAATTAATCTGTTTAAATTAACTAAAATATGCGGGACGTGTATCGCAAAAAATAAAACAAAAAGCACAGTTTCACTTTTAACAAATACTGGCGTTGTTGAAATAAAATTCCGCAAAGAATATTTTAGTTTATTTGATAAATAGATATCTGAGCGCGGGGAAGATGGAGTAAAACACGTTAAGGAAAAGTCTTGGTTTAATCGCGGAAGTATGATTGTTGTTTAGGGAATGAGAAGCGGGGATGTTTTTATTGCTAAAAAATATGCATCTTCAGCGGGACATCAATTGTATAAAATAGATTAGATAAATAAAGATGGAACAGTAATTTTACGAAATGAAAGATATAAAGGAGAAATATCTGATGATAACGACGAATAAAATATTTCCTTATCAACAAAAATTATTTTGCGATGAATGTGGCGTAGAAATGGAATATGCGGGGGTTTGCTTAGCCTCAGCGCCCCCGCAATATATCCATCAATGCCCTAATTGTGGGGCTAAACAAAACCCCCCTAACGTATTTCCCCAAATTATTTGGAAGTCTGAGGAAAATATAAATGAAGTATAAAATTGTTGCTATTATGGGCAAAGCAGGGGCGGGAAAAGATAGTGTTTTAAATATGCTATTTGATAAAAAAATAGCAGATGATAATTGTTTTAAAATAGTTAGTTGCACTTCGCGCCCACCCCGCGAAGGCGAGATAGATGGAATTAATTATCATTTTTTAACCGCCGATGATTTTACCCAACAAGTTTTAAATGGAGAAATGATTGAAGCTACAATATTTAGAGATTGGTGCTATGGAACATCATTTCGTAATTTAGATAAAGATAAAATTAACATTGGGATATATAATCCAGAAGGAGTAGAATTAATTACTGATAATAATGATATAGATACATTAGTTATTTATATTGTGGCGCCGGACAAGGTGCGGTTGATTCGGCAGTTAAATCGAGAAGAGCATCCTGATGTAAAAGAAATTATTCGTCGATATAGCACCGATGAAAATGATTTCTCTTTGGTAGAAGAAAATTTTTCTCCAATTATAATTAATAATGATGATGGTGCTAATCTAGAAGATATTGCGTCTGAAGTCTGGGCGCACATCGTCGATTGGGCAAAATTGGACAAATAATTCAGCAGAAAAACTAAATATAGTAGTGCGATAAAAAAACACACTAAATTTAGTTTTAGGAGGATATATATGTAGATTATAAAACGAACCGGTGAAGTAGTAAAATTTGATGCCGAAAAAATTATTTCGGCAATAAATAAAGCCTTCATTGACGTTGATGGTGAATTATATGAAACTGATACGGCTACTGATATTGCGCTAGATATTGGCCGAAAAGTTGATTAGGCTCCTAGCAGTGTGTCAGTAGAAGAAATTCAAGACTGGGTTGAAGATTACTTAATGCAGTCTGAACGCCGTGATGTAGCTAAATCTTATATCAGATATAGATACAAAAAAGAAGTCGCAAGAGAACATAAAAGCGATTTTATTGAGGCAATAAGTGAAAAGCTAGAAGCGCGTAACATTCAAAATCAAAACGCGAATGTAGATGAGGCTAGTTTTGGCGGGCGCGTTGGAGAAGCTTCTAGTTATATGACTAAGCAATATGCTTTAGATTATTTGATTTCTCCCATGGCAAAGAAAAATCATTTAAATAATGAGATTTATATTCATAAGTTAAATTGTGCTTAATATTAGTAATAATATTAATGGACTGTGTGAACCTATGCAAAAAGGGTGTCTACTATTAAGTAGGCTAACGGTTCAGAAGCAAGAAATTGCATTATGAGTAAGGGAACCTAAGTCCTATAAAAGGATATGGTAATACCGTGCCAAGTCAATCTTTAAAATTTGTCAAAGGAGTTGATAAATTATAGAAGACAAGAGATTTTATGTATATATGTGGTACTTTAAAGATACAGAAGAAGTATTTCATATTGGCAAGGGCACCGGCAATAGATATAAAGAAACTAAAAATAGTAGAAATAATTTTTTTAAAAATATTGTTAATGCCTATAGCGATAATGTAGATGTCAAAATTTATAAAGATGGCCTCACAGAATAGGAAGCTTGGGATTTAGAGAAGACCCTGATAGCTTAGTATAAAGCTATTGGCCAGTGCAAAACAAATTTTCACGAAGGTGGGCGTGGAGGCTATACAGGAAATTATAATAACCCCGAGCGAAGTCGGAAGATTAGTGAAGCTTTAAAGGGGAAAGCTTTTACAGAAGAACATCGGGCTAATTTGGCAAAAGCTAATCGAGAAAGAGAAAAAACTCAAGAAGAAATAGACCGTATTACCAATTTAAATAAAGGTAAAAAAATGGATGAAAAAACTTATGTTAAAATGATGAATAGCTTATGTCCTTTTGAATATCAGGTGTTTCTAAATAATCAACACGTTTTTTCTTGTCTGGGCACAACAGAACTATTTAAGTATTGTAAAGACTAGTACAATATACCTAGCACAATAGTAAATAAAGTACTAGCAGGAACATGGAAGCCAACCTTTAATAAACATAAGCATTTAGCTACATTAAAAATTTTAAAGATTGAAAGGTGTATCGACTAGAGGCGATGAGTGTAGCCTCGTAGAACAGAGATTAGCGCTGTTCAAAGCGCACAGCATCCTATAAGTTTAGGATGAAGAGATAGTCAGTTTCTAATAGAAATATTAGAGAAAAACGGATTTAGACGCATATGCCGTGGGGTCTCACAACTGTTTGAGTATTCCCTTCGACGACCTGTTGGCTAACGGCTTTAACACCCGCCAAACAGATGTACGGCCGGCAGGTTCCGTTAATACGGCTTTTTAGTTAGTGGCAGTAATTTTCTAGCTCCAGTCTTTGCAATAGTTTGGAGGAGTCTCCGCGACGCATCTTGACTGGACTATGGTTCCTTATGTCCGTAAGAGTTTTTATAAACATTGGAAAGATGGTTGTCGTTATATACTTAAAATTGATATTTCTAAATATGATGGGGTAATTACTAATAATATGCCTATTGACGCGCCAGAATATAAAACTTTTAATGAGGCATATGATTATGCAATGGATATGACAATTAAAGAAGTCCATCAAGCGGTCGAGGGGCTATACCATAACCTTAAATAATTAGGGCGACTTAATAGTAATATTAAGAGCATAGCTATCTAAACGGAGGAACTCTTAAAAACATTAAGACAATTCCGTGCTAAATTTGTATCATAATGATACAATAAATGCCTAACGACTATCCACATAAAACGTGGAGTAGAATCAAGCGATTCGAAATGGTAGCCCCCTCTATTAAGAGGGTGAAGATATAGTCTAATCTTTATGGTGACATAAAGAAGTTCATAAGAGAACTGCATAAGATTAGCGACCTTATGTGAATAGAAATGTAATACTTTGCAAAGTAGAAGCGGAAATCAGCTAAATTAAGTGGCTGGCTGCTTGGTGACAAGCAGAAAGAATCCGGGCAAAATCGGTGAAGGCTAAGTTTTTATTAAATAAAAATATGTTAATACCGAGGTAACTTC
>CAVDWX010000099.1:0-22181 GCA_963612735.1 Gemmiger formicilis
ATATACGGTTGTTCTTCCCATAATTATTCCTCCTCATTTTTTATTTTAAGCCCTTCTAAGCGCTTTATTTCTTCCATACAAGCATTTACACCTTTTTCAGATTTAAGCTCTTTAGAATGCTTTTTGACAGCCTTAATGGCTTCATTTATATCTTTATTCCATTTAATATCTATAAAAGTTTTTGCTAAAAAAACAGCATCAGTTTCATCGAAAGTTAATCCTGTTAAATTATATTTTTCTTCAACATAATTTTTTATATCTGTTTTTTCGACTTTATGTTTAGAATCCCATTTTCTTATTTTTTTTAAATAAGCATGTGTTGAAATTGGATAAACACCTATATAATCATAAACGGCTATATTATTTTTATAACTATAAAAATCTAATACCGCATGGCTACGTGCCAGAGACAAAAAAGTTTGAACTGTAGAACTACTTCCTCTCATTTGGGTTGGCATCGCTTCTTGATAAATTAATATCTCAGAGTGTTTAATACCTTCTTTTTCTAATTGTAAAAAAAATAAATCCAACTGATTATACAATTCTGCAACGGGTAATTCTAATTTTTTATTAACTTCTATTACAGTGGTTTTAAATGGTTCATTATTTTCAATATCCCACACACAAACCCCTGTAATATGGCTTGCTAAATCAAACATTACGAGATATTTATATTCGGAGATAGAATGTTTTAATTTTATTTCCATTCAAAACCTCCTTACTTTTTTACAAAACAAATGAATGAATTGTTAAAATCATTTTCAACTTTGTATACATAAACATAATCCCCAACTTGAGGATCATATCTTGTTTGGTTAGGTATATTATGAATAACTGTTTTTGTATCTGGAACTACATATACGTCGTAATAATATCCATCTTCATTTTTTGCTGCTACTTCACAAAGCACAACTTTATCTCTTTTGTCTAATTCAGCATTTATTAAGTCTTTTATGATATTTAATAAATTGTCTGCGGATTTCATAAGACACCCTCCCTTTACGAAGAAAAACCCTCCACAGAAATTCTCTGTGGAGGGTTAAAATTATTCAATTTTATTTTCTACTTCGTCGAGATTTTCTTCCTTTTTTTCTTCTTCTTTCTCTTCGACGGCTTCTTCTTTTTCTTCGATTTTAGGTTCTTCTACCTTTTCCTCGACTATTTCACCTTGTCCTTCAGGAACTTCTTCTACTACCATATATTCACGGTTAGCAGGTTTTTTCCCTTTTTTTTTATTCTTTTTTTCTTCTTCTTCTTTTTTCTTTTCCTCAGCTTCTTTTGCTTCTTTTAAAGCACGAGCTCTTTCTCTTTCTGCTCTAATCCTAGCATTTTTTTCTAATAATTCTTTTAATGTCATGTAATAAACTCCTTTAATTAATTATTTTCTTCACCTGTGTTATTTTTGTATTTACTCTTTAATTCATAAATAACACATTCGATTTTTTGGCTAAGCCATTGCTCCACGTCGCCAAAGTTTTCTTGGATATAACTTTTCATGTCAGTTGTAAGCTGATTCATAATAATATTTATTGCTTTTTGTTTTGCAATTTTTTGTGCCTCTTCATCAAATTTACCTTCTTTCTTTAAAGCCTCTACATACTCTTGATAAACCGCCTTAATGGCATTAGCAATAATTTCATTGAGACCATTTAAGAATTTTTTTAACTTTTCATCCTTAACTTTTGTATCAAGCCATTTGGTTAATTTACTTGCAACCCAAGTACATAGTGCTGAGAGCACAACCCCTACACCAGAAAGAATTACATTTAAAATATCTTGACTCATAATTCTCCTCCTTTAAAAAATAAAATTCCGCTTTTATTTTCTGTCCAAAAATTTAGATGTTTTCATAAAAAGATTAAAACATAATCTCTTTATGAAAACATCTAGTGAGGCTACCCTCACTAAATGTTATTCTGATTTATAAGCTTGGCACTTATTATATTTATTTATTTTCCAATGATGTTCAATAGTGCAATATACTTGACAAGGACATTTTCTTTTAAACTGTGTACAAGTATACCCATCTATATCATTGCCAGATAAATATTTACACTTATTAACCATAAAATTAAATTAATTTAGTTATTTTATTTCGATACCTTCTAATTTAACTTTGTCATTTGCATTTAATGTAATTGAGTAAGTATTTGCTGCAAATTTGCCTTCTGATAACTCTGGAGAGAATGTTAATTTGCTATTGTCAATCTTACTAACTTCTCCGCTGTCTAATACCCCATAAACAACTGGGACTGCGCCTACTTCTTTGCTATCTTCTGCAACCTCTAAGCTTTCAACGTCTAATAACCAATTACGGTTTTCAATAACTTCTATAATTCTTAAAAGTTTCCCGCCAACTGCATCACAATCTGCTGATTCTGAAGATAAAGCTTGACCTGCTAAAGACATTGTTTGGTTAGAACTCATATTGAATGAGAATTCTTGAGCACCGTTTAATAAGAAACGAGGAACTTCAAAAATAATTTGCCCAGCTGCCTTACCTTTTGAAGCTGCACAAGCATCACCAGCATAAATTGGAGCTGTAATAACTAAGAATAATTCTTCTGGAATAATTGTTGAACTAACTTCAGCAATTCTAGCTTTATCTGAGTCGCCTAAATATCTAATACAATATTCGCCTTCAGCACCTTTTAGACTGAGTTCTTTCTTTTCTTCATCATAACCAATAGCCATCCATTCATCGCTACCTTTTTTAGCACCCCAAATGAAATAATCATCTCCGCAAGTAAAAGGCATTTTATGAATAGCTTTTGAATATGCAGCTTTTCCTTCAGAGAAAGTAACACTATCACTAACATAAGCTTCATTACCATTATCAAAATTAGCGCCTAATTGAGCTTCTAAATATTCTGGTTTCCAAACGATATCTGTTAAATTAATTTCAACTGTTGGATCGTGATAGAAACTGAATTGGATAGGAGCACCTTGCCCACCTCTAATATCATCTTTAGTCGTTGAAATATTTAAACCAGAGTCTGTTAAAGTTTTTGAAACGAAAGCAACTTCTTTGCTTCCATCGGATTTTAATCTAAAAGCTTCAGCTTTACCGACACCACCTAAAAAATATTTTGCCATATTTTTATTCTCCTTATAATTTACTTTAGTAATCTATTACAAATTAGAGACTTCATTTTTAATTTGATCAACACTCTTATAAGAATCTCCATACATATCTTTGTCTGGCTTATAAATCCAGTGTTCAATCTTTTCGCCTTTCTTTAAAGTCACAAACCCACTAGAAACGGCTTGTCTCATAATTTTATAATTTGTATAATCATCCACTGTAGCCAAGGCTAAAGTGAATTGACGTATTGGCATATCATATATTTCACTAATCTTATAATTAGTTGTAACAGAAAGACATATTACTTTTTTCTCAATCGAGGCGTGTACGTCATTTTTTTGACGCTCTAAACGCATCTTTTCTTCATGGTCTTTCTTTAAACTCGTGTCAACCCAAGAGTCGTCAACATAATCAGAGAAATTCTGATATAATACCAATTGTCTTAATTTATTGAAATCTTTACTAGTGATTTCAAGCCCATCGATAAATAAACTGTACGCCTTCGTTTTAGGATTTTGTGCAATCTTTATCATTTCAATAAAATCTGTCCCACCACAGTCTGGGCAAACCAATGCTGGTGTTGAAACAGTCTCTTCCTCAATTTTTTCTTCTTGGGAATTAACCGTCTTCTTTTTTAATTGTTCATAATATTTTTGAACTTCTTGTAAAAATTTAGTAAATTCAGGACCTTGATAATCTATAATTTTACCACATTTTTTACATTTTAAACCATTTTTTATATGAAAAATTATTTCACATAAATTAGAAAAATTATAACTCCATCGTTTTCCCTCTTTAGTGTCTTGCATTTTTAAATATAAATATCCTAAATGAGAAGTACGAATACCTTGCACAGTTTCATTTTTGTTCAAAGTTAAACAAGCTGTGCCTGCTGAAAATTTTTCAAAATCACGAACAATTGCAGGGTATACCATTAATCCGCAAAAAGGGACTGGTTTACACTCTCTAAAATGTGTGAGCTCTAATTCGCTAAGATAAACGACCAAATCCTCACTTAATTGTCCATATTTTTTATCAGCATATACTTCTGGTTCTAGAGTCATTGTTTCGGTTATTTTTTCTTTTTTTTCTTCTGTCCCTGACATAAAATTATAATCCTATATCAGATGAATCTGATAATCCAGACATTGTCGCATTAAAATGAATTGTGTGTCCAAAGAAAGACCTTCTATTATACATATTCATTTCTGCTTTACCATTCGTTTCTAATCCTTTTGCTGCTTTTGTAAAATTTAATGTATCTACTCCATCTATATATTTACCATTTAAAGCTGCTAACAAGCTCTTTAAAAGCACTGTAGCTCTACTCTTATATTCAACGTAAGGGTTTTCTTCATCAGTGTAATGGTAATCATTTGGATTAGTTTCTTCCGGATTACTGACAATGTCAGCGTCTGTAAGCACTTCACCTAAATTAGCATGTGTTACAGTTTCGATAACAATATCGACATTTGATTGTCCTATATTAATAGGTTCAATCTTGTTTACATAAATATAAATTGAAGTCGCTTGTAAAGTCCGCGCTTCGTTAACAAAAGGATATAAAAATACACGAGTTTTAATTTCATCACTGCCCACTCCCTGATTAACTTTCATATTTTGAGGCGTTCCCCCAATTAATTCAAGTTTTTCTTCATGAGTTAAAGCAGGTTTGTTTAAAGCATCTTGTGTATCATATTTTAGAATACGCCAAACATTATTCGCATATTTATTATCTGAATTCAATAATATTTGGACTATTTTATATTCTATTCCATCTAAATTTTGAAAACGATTGCTTTCGCTATACTCATCTTCTTCCAAAAACATACCTTTTACCCTCCTTAATCATTTTATCCTTGTAAACGTACTTCAAGTGTAATTACATTCTCTTGAATAAGTTTTTCACCCTCATAAATAGACCAATTTAATATCAAATTCCCTCGTGAATATTTACGTTTACGAGTAATTGTAACTATATTATTCTCAATGTTTATTTCAACATATTGATTAATATCTACAATCACTGGTAAATTTTCTAATTCATAATTTAATCTTACTATTTTATTGGTATCTTGTGTACCTTTACTGTCAATAACGATTGGAGTGTAAACCACAGGATCTTCTGTAATAAATGTAGGTAATTCTGCAGGAGTTAAGAATTTAATATTATATTCTTCAGTGCCCGCGTTATCATCTTCAATGTTAACATCTGAACCTTGATAAGCTATGCGTCTCTCAAAATCGTCATACTTAGATTTTTCTGTGTATTCGAGATATATTTTGATTAAACCAACTTCTTCGACTGAAATATCCTCTTCACCTTTAGCGCGAGGAGTATCCCAGAAAGTTGATTCTCCATCAAACTTATTTATTGCTTTTATACGATAAACAGAGTCGAAACCGACAATAAAACGTTGATTAATAAAATAATCTCTAGTATAATCATTATACTGTGCTGTAATTTCTAGTTGAGCTTGAGGTGAAATTGCAGTTTCATTATAACTAAAATTAACCCCACTTAAGTTTTTTTTAAAAATTACAGGTTCATAATGACGGTGTGAGATGCCTTGGCTGTCTGTATATAAACTACCAAGAGTCCCATTGCAACGCTCAATGACCATACTAGAGGTCATTTTAACGCTGTCTGTATTAATAGACAACCAAACATTCTTTTGTCTCTCAGGAATATTTTCAACATCTTTTCCTTTAAAAGTTCCAAATCTGAACTTACTCCCAATTCTAAATCGATTTTCTAATATATTTCTAAAAACAATTCTTTTATATTCATCTGAAACAGTCTCACCTGTCTCTGACTTAACACTTTGTAATACGACTTCTATCGGCTCATATTGTGAATTTGTATAAATACCTTCTTCATGTAATACCCAATTATCTTCGTATTCAATGTCAACCCTATTAGGTCTATATCCCCATTCAGCATTTATTTTATCTTGAAGTTGCTTCAAGTAGTAGTTATTCTTACTATAATTCTTAGGAGTTTCGTAAAAATCATCACGGCGTCTTGCAGAACGGGTTAAATCTTTTATTTTATGTGCCATGGTTACCTCTCCTATTTACTAATTTTTTCTTCCTCGATCTTTTTTTGTTGTTCATCCATAAGATGCTTGACAATTTCTCGAGATTCCATAATTTGATTTTTATACTCTTGATGTGTCATAGTTTTATATTTATATTCGCCTTTATCAGTTTTGTCATATAAACCATAAATTTTCATTAATACTTTTGTTAATTTATAATCACATAATTTATCTGACTCATGGATAGTATAAATAAAGTTTTCAAACCATGAACTAATATCAATTTTACAATTTTCTACTTCCTTGTTTTTATATCGTTGTTTGCCTTCGCCTAATTCTGACTCTATCAAATCTAATAATTTTAATAAAGAAGTATAAATTTGTTTATAGCAATTAAGTTTCTGCTCTGAAGAAAGATGCAATTTAGGAAGAATATTCTGATTTTCTAATTCGCTATTATTTTCCAAAACGAGATCCTCCTTTAGGGGTAGCTAATATTTCCCAGTTCAAACTAGAACATAAAGTATCAAGATCTTTATTAATTTGGTCACGCCATTCTACTTTTGCCTTTGCCGAATTTGCAGGGGAATACATTTTAAAATCAGAATCGGTTAAAATGTTTCTTATTTCTAAGACACGATCCACTTCTCCATCTGCCCATACAGATACTATAGCATAAGCTAAAATAGTAATTAATTGATTTGAAATTCTTTTCATATTAAAATCTGAACGGAAACAGCCTTTAAAATCGCTTGTAAACACTCCTGCGAAAAACCAAGTTACCACACAAGTTTCATTTTTATTAATTTTTCTAGAGAAAGTTATAGAATTGTCTGAAGAATTATAAATTCCTTTGATCTCTTCCTCACCGACTTTAAAAGAAAAATCAACTCCAACCCCACCATTAGGCACAGGTTCTTCTAAAACATAAGTATCACCACCATCACCTTCAAAACTTTCTTCTAGTCCTTCTGGCTCTATAAATTCACAGAGTCTATCTGCAATAGCACTCGGTAAACTACATTTATCCTTGCCAAGCATCAAAAATTTGTACATTATCTGTTCAAACCCTGCTTGATCATTTTCATATTTCTCTAATATATCAGGGTCATCAAAAAGTTTAATTGCCCTTTCATATATGTCTCTAAACAAAATCATTTTTGACCCCCTTCTAATATTATTACATTATAGTAGGACTAATTTTATATCTACCACTAATTTCATCTTGTTCTCTAATAAAACCGCCCTCGGTTAATCTGTTCATTAAATCAACTTTTTCACGATTTACAAATTTAGGGTCCCCTTCAATAAATTTACGTTTAAAATATAAAACAATACTTTCTTTTTGAGATTTATTTTTCATACTATTCCATAAATTTTCTAATTGTGCACTAGACATATCTCCAATAGAGAATAAAGTATCCGGGCTTAGTCCTAATTCTTTATCAGTTTTTAATCCTTTTGCGGCAGCAACATCAACATTTTTATAAGAAACCGCTAAAATTCCTTTATCAAACCAACTTCTATATTTGCCAACTAATTGGTCAAATTGGGTTCTACTGATAATAAATTCTTCCCCATAGCGAGTGAAATTTAATTCAACCCCTCCCGCTTTGGCGCATCCTAAACTATCCGAACAATAAACGACTGTAACATCGTCATTAGCAGAGGCTCTAGAATAATCTGTTTGATACATAGAAGAATTTTGTGAATTCTTCATTTCTTTAAGTTGAGCCTGTAGTTCACTATTTTGTGCAATTAAAGCTGCCATTTGAGCTTGTAATGCTTGTAAATCCAAAGAACCGTTTGATTCTTTATTTACTTCTTTTTTATTAGTAGTAGCTTTTTTATTATTTGTAGCCATTAATTTTCTCCTTTTACATACTGAAAAAAGACTCTAAATATAGAGCCTCTCTTTTTTCTTTTTATTAATAATATAAAAATGGTAATCTCACTCGTATAGGTAAGTAAGAAACAGTTTCGAACCTGCTGTCCCATTTTTATTATTATATTATAAAATTATTTAAAAATAAAGCGTTTTAATTAGTTTAAAGTAACTGTTCCATACTTTGCTCCGGTAATAGCTGCAATTCCAACCCTCATTGTGACAACTAAACCGTATCTTGTGTCTGAAGTTTCTTCTGGATTAAATGCTACTGTTGTTTCTCCGCCTTCAAAGACGACTTTGACTGGTTTGTTACCTGCAGCTGGAACAAAATAAATAACTTTATCATCAATAGCTAAATCAGCAGTACCGTTTGTAGTTCCTGGAACTAAAACATTGTCAATAGCAATTAATGGTACGCCTAAATATTGATCTAAGTAGCCAACTTTATTCATTTCTTCACCGATTTGGACTTGGAAATTGCCATCTCTAGAAATATTACTTAAAGCGACAGCTGTACCGACAGCAACAACATTCATACCACCATTAGCAGCCATGACTCTTTGTTTTAAAGTCCCCCAGTTTGTTGGATCAAAACCATTAATATTATAAGCTCCCCCAAATTCTTTACTTGCGACTTTCATACCCTTAACAACTTTTAAGAAAAGGTATGCCATAAAAGATTTTGCAATCTTAACTGAGAAATTACCCATATCAAAAATGCCAGAAGCAAATGGATACCAGTCAATACTAGCACTAATTTCAATTGGACTTGTTGAGACAGTAACTTCTGTATCGAACATTGGTTGATCTACACCTTTTCTAACGCCTTCTGCCTTAGAATTGACTTTAAATAAGTCATTTGATTCAATTTGGAAACGTGGTGTTTCTCCATAACCAATTTGGTGGACTTCAGCTAAATATCTGCTGAAAACATCATTAAAGACTTCAGGAATAATTGCTGTTTGAATTTGAGCAATAACAGCATTAAAGTTATCTCTAACTGTTGTATTACCTGTAACTTGTCTGCTTGCATAAAGTGATAAACCCTTATTTTCAAATTCATTTTCATATCTTGTTCCTTCAACACCTAATTTTGCGATGCCTTCGAGAACTTTTCTATTTCTTGCTTCATAATCTGCAGTTTTATTCCCTTCGTATGACATTCTTGCTAAGTCAAGAGCGCAATCTACTACTGAATCAAAACTTTCGTTTCCAGATTTTGTATAATTAAAAATTTTTCTCATCTTCTAGCCCTCCTTCCTTATAAACTGACAACTTCACATAAGTAAAGTTTGCCTTCTGATTTCATACCTGCTGTTAAATCTTTTGAAACTAAAATTTTAACAGCATAGCCTGAAGTTGGTTTTCCTTCTGCTGGTAAATGTTTGAAATCTGCACCGACCTTAGCATATTCTCCAACTTTTGGTTCTGATTCAAAATTACCTTCCCCTAACCAGAATTTATCATGTAAAGCTAATCTACGGACTCTTGTAATTTGTCCAGGTAAAACTTTTAAATCATATAATTTGTTGCCCATTTTATATTTATTACCTGCAATTACACCCTCTGAAATGCCTGCATAGTCAACAATAGCGACTTCATCGTCATCTGCAGCTGCAACAGCTTTATAAGTATCATATTCAACACCACCGTTGACTTCGTATGTATCGTCCTTGCATAAATCACCTAATTTGACAAGAGCACCATCTAACATTTCGACGTCTGAAATAGCGTTTGCTAAGTAAGAATCGATTTGATTACTAATCATCTTACCGCTTTTAAAAACATTAGCCATATTTTTATTCTCCTTTATTTTCCTATAATATATTAAAAACCGAATTGAGTTTTTATGTTATAAAAACCAACTTCGGCTGATTAGTTTTTAAACTTTAATCTTCCTCACTCGGATTTTTAATCAATAAATTTTGATTACTTTATTTATCTAAGTAATCATTTAACTTAGACCAACGGTCTATTTTCTTTTCTGAAACTTTCTTATCTACAAAGATACTTTGTGTATCTGGAGCTGTAAGAGGTGCGCTAAAACTTATTGTAGCTTTAACCCCCGCATTAGTTTCTTTATCACTATCTTTTTTTGCATCAAAAGCAGCAACAGCAACTTCAACTTTTAAATCTTTGATATTTGAAATTTCAGATTTTTCGCATTTTTCTCTAAACTCTTTAGAAACTTTTTCATCTAAATCTGCAGAATCAATTAATTCATAAGCTTCTTTTAAGAAATCTTTATGTTCATAATCTGCAACTTTCTTTTTCTTTTCTTCTAAAGATTTTAGTAATTCTACCTTTTCATTTAAAATAGTTTCATAATCTTTCTTAAGATTTTCATATTTTTCATGAAGTTCTTCTAAATTTTTTCTGGTTTCTTCTAATAAAACTGTTGTGCTAGCTAAAGATTGAGATAATTTTTCTTTTTCATCATCTTTCTTATCTTCTTTTTTACTTTCATCTTTATCCTCTTCATCTTTTTTTGAATAATCTAAAGAATCACTAGACTCAGAATTATCTTCTTGTAAGTTTTGACAAACTTTAGATTCATCTTCTCTATTTTCGTCTTTATTGTCTTTTTTACTATCGCCATCATGAACATCATGGTTGTCTTCGTCTTTATTATCTCCCCTACAATCTTCACAATCTGCATTATGTTCTACTTTTTCTTTATCACACTCGCAAGGATTCTTGCCACATTCTGGGCATAAGTTTCCTTTATTATCGTCTTCAAAATTTTCAGTAGAAACATTTTGCTCTGTATTATCTACAGAATCGACATTATTAGAAGCTTCTAAAGACTCATTTTGTAAAATCTCTTCATTTGTATTCACTTGAGAGTCCTCCTTTTCTTCCACAGAGCCATTTAACTCTTTTTCATAGGCTAAACGTAAGCTCTTTTGTTGTGCAGAATATAATTCGCGACTCATTACGTCGACAACAGATAATTCTGCATTTTCAATACCCGGTTCAACTTTAACCCCGTTACGACTACCTAAAATAGTAACTCCGACAAGATTAAAAGCATTAATTTTCATAACGCCATTGTCAAGTATTTCATAATCAGTGATATCAACTTCTACCGAAATATTTTTAGCTGAACCACCATTTTTTTGTGCATTTATTGCATCTTTGATTAAACGTTTTGCTTGTTTAAAACAATATTGTGTCCATAAAGCACAAGTAAATGTAACCCATGATAAGCCATTCTCATCTTCAACAATTTTAACTTCATCAGACTGGCGGATAAAACCTAAAATACGCTCCCCTTTTTTGCCGAGAGTATCCCAATAATCTTCTCCGGTCTCTGAGTCATATTGCCAATCGCCGTTATGACTTACAAAGTCTCCATTTTCAAAATAGCCTAAAATAGGCTTATCTACGAAAGTACCTATAGATTTCTCCATAGATTCTCTTGTAAACCAAGAATTGTTTCTATTTGGGTTAGCACTACTAATTGCTTTCATAGATAATTCTAAGAAATCTTTTTTTAAAAGTTTGCCAAGCTGTATTTGACTTGCATCAACTTCTAAAAACATTTTTTTATTGTTGTTATCCATGTCTTCCCCCTCTTTTAAATCTCAACTTTATACTCTTTCTTTTTGAATAAATCTTCACTAGGAAGAGCATCAAATTCTTTTATTAACCCTTCTACGAAAGAGTTTCCGCCTAATTTAACATAACAATCATATAAATGATGTATATTGGAATAATCTCGTTCATCGCGATATCCTTTACTACAACATTCATGATAACAGTTTAAAATATCATTTCTAAGAGTGCAAACCACTCCTTCATTGATAACATTAATCTTGTCAGAAACTGAATCAACTTTTTCTGTTAATTCTTTCGTTTCTTCTCGAATTATTTTTCTTAAACTCTCTTCTTGTTCATTATTTTTTAATTCGTTCAAGTGTTCGTATTTTCTTACGACTTTTTCATGTACACTCTTCCAAATTAACCCAAAAATACTCGAGACACTTAGAAGAGTTAGTATAGTTATAAGTATTTCATACCACTGCATTTTTTTTGCTCCTTTTTACTTTACAGTATAATTTCCTTTCACTTCCTAAAAGCCGAGTATTTTTGTTATAATCGTACTTTTTAACGAAAAATTTTAATGTTCTCTGTTATCAGAGATATTATCCCCTCTATCTCTAGAAGCCGCAGTAGATTCGTTATCTACTTCGCTATCATCCATAGCAGGACGCCCAGCACCTTCGCTCTCTTCTTCTCCACCCTCAGCCGTAGCATCTTGTTGCCCTTGAGCAATTTCAGCATTCTTTAGTTGAGTATAAGTCATAAAATCTTCATAGAACCCTAAAGATTTTATATAATTTGTAAGAGCTTTGGTATCTCTCATAGAGATTCCTTCAGCAGACATTAATTTTGGTAATAAAGCAACATTACCATTTGCGACAATTTCTTTTAGATATTTTTTATCATTATCGTTATTAAATACATCACCCCAAATACGAATTTTCCAAGTATATTTAAACCCTAATTTATGTTGTAAAATAAAATTCATTACCTGTTCAAATTGCAGAGTGACATAACGTTGTTGCGAGGCTGCTAATTGCTTAGCAACTGTAATTTGTGCAACGTTTGGTTTGTCAGTTGTGATAACCAACCCGCCTTCACCTGCAGATTCTAAAAAGTTATTTGTGGCGCTACTAATAATCTCAGATGAGTTAACATCTGTAGATAATTGTTGCAATTTCATATTTTTAGCTGGCCATAACCATGCTTCAATATTAGTTGAAGTTCTATCATTGAATGTATCCATATACCCACGCAATGTTTCTGGCATAAAAACAGTTTCATTTTTACCAGCCCTTGTAGGGATAGTCTCCATTTCTCCAGTCAAAACAGCTGTGAGAGGTGTGCTAGCAATCAATCCAGCCAATTGACCATAGTCTGTTAACTCTTGTAATTTTAACATTAACCCCATTGTATCTGGCGCCATCCAAGGGTGTGAATTATCGCTCCCAAAAGTAAAACACATATCATAAGGCAAACGAAGCCAGAACATATAACTAGCTTGTTTTCCTCTTTTCAATGCTTCGATAGATGTTTTATAAACTTCTCCACCATAAGCAAATGAATAATGTGCTGCATTCCCAAGATTAAGTTTATATTTTTTTGTTATATCATCAATCTCGATAACACCAGTTTCAATCATATTTTCCCAAGCCGCAACCATAAAATCACCAAAATCGCTAGGACTATTGGCGATATCTAAGAAATACATCATATCAAAGGATATTGTGTACCCTAATTGTCCTTTACCTGTGATTTTAATCCAATCTGTTGGCATTTTTTGCAATGTACAAAAAGCTGTTTGTTTATTCTTTCCTGAACCAACAAATTTATTTCTTAATAAATAACTAGCTTTACCTTCTCTTTTAACTTCTAACCCAATCGTTTTAAAAGTATTAGGGATATTAAAAGTTTCAAGCCAATTTTCGACTAATTTGTCTTCTTGTTTAAAATCATCTTTATCATATCCTCCATCACTATCTAATAGTTCTGGTATAACATAATAATGATATTGTGGGATATCTGCAGCTCGACGTAATATCCCATAATAGATTTGTTGACTAGCACTATTAGCCCATCCTAGTCCACGAAGTTCTGATTCATGGTTAGCTGGATTTTCTAAAAAACTGCCGATATCAACTTTACTATATTTTTTACTTTGAGTGTACAAATTCTTTAAACGTTGATTTTGCAAAAATGGATTAAGTTTATTCCATTTTTCTGCGACAACACCAATTCCACTAGTTCCTTCAAGTGAAACCATATTGTCAAAAGTTTTCTTCCAACGATCATTAATTTGTTTAATGGTATATTCTGTTGTACCACCTTTACTCATATCTAATCTTTCTTGATTAGCTTCATTTAAAACTTCTTCTTGCTGTTCAACTTTAGTTGGACGCCCGAGTTTTTTTACTGGTTGCGTTTGCTTTTTATTCTTGTTTTTGCCCATTTTTATTCTCTGCCTCCTCCCTCAGTTTAGCATCTTTATATTTTTTTATTTTATCAATTTCCTCATTTAATAAATCAAGACCTTTATCAACTTCTGCTAACATCTGCTGATTCTCTTTCTCATATTTATTATAATTGATTTTTACTAATTTATCTAAAATCCAATAAGTTATTAAATCTTCATCTGTTGGTTGATTGTTCTTCCCATATATTTCAATATAGAATTGTTTAAAACCATCTGATTTTAAAATTTTTTTAACTTTCTTTTCATCTATAGAATAATCATCTGTATTACTAAAATAAAGATTATTATCTTTCCATAAGAAATCTCCATAGATTACAAGATCTTCGAATAATTTACTTAAATTAGCATTAGAGTCATTAAAATTTGTATTAATCTTGCAACAAATCATTAATTTTGATCTCCTTACCTTTTACTAACTTCCCCTATTTTTTACTTGGAAAGGGGAATTCCCTTGAAAAGGGCTACCATTATTGTGCCTTTTTCCTACGCCGCTGAACATTTCGCTCCATGAATCACTTAACGGACTATAATCAGTTTTTGATGGACTTTCATTAAAGAAGTTTGAGAAATCTAATTCTACACCATCTCCGAATTCATCTTCATTACGACGATTTAAAACTTCCCAACAGCATAATACAAAACAATAGTTTCTATCATCGTGCATCTTACTTGCTTTTTCGGGAGGTAATTTATAAGTTATATTACTTGAGCCAGGTGTCCTAACTTTAACCATAGCGCAAATTTCTTCTTTCATTAAATCCATTTGAACCAAAGAAGCTCTTTCGGCTTTTGAAAGTTTTCTTTCTGTGCCATCATCGAATGTTAATACGTCGTATTTCGGACATTCTGGTGGAAATTTTATAGCTCCTTGGGGAACTAAAACTTTAGCTGCTTCGAATAAAGCATTTCTGTATTTACGAGGTTCAACTATTTTTAAACAGCCTTTAATAGCTTTTTTATAGGGTTCAGCCCATCTAACGCTATATTCATTATTTTCATCATAAATACCAGGTCTAGAAATTCCTTGGTCATCAACCCAATCTTTTGCTAGCCCTTGTGCTATACTAGAGGCCTGTCCCCCACTACCACCATCTAATAAAACAGTGACATTTTCATAATAAGGGACTCTATCTCGCCCATTAAATTCATAAATAAGTTGACGTATTCTATTAACTTGTTCTTCAACAATCATAGGTCTTTTTGAGCCATCACCATAAGTGACGACCAAATTCTCCATATGAACACAACGCCCACAATATTTATTCTCTTTGTTTTTATATAAATCCATAACTAAAATAGGAGCATTATCTATTTTACTTGCAGGGTCATAAGCAATAATATATTTATGTTGCATACCGCCCCATCTGGTTGCGGGAACATAAGTTTCTGTATTTGAAATAATATCAGCACGCGAGACAACACAATCTTCTAAATTAAAGCTATCAAAGATATTAAAATATTCTCTACGCCCTGCAATTTCATTCTCACGCATTTTACGATCAATTTCCTCTTGCGATAATAAAGGGGAAATCGGTTTCCCACATACAGTAGGATGCATAGGGACCTCACAATTTAAGTCAGCAACGAAATATTTTTCATTACCAGCTAACATTTGTTTGGTGCCTTCTTTATATTTTGCATAGAAATAAGAACCTGTATCTGAAGCAGATCCTATATAAAAACGAATGTTAGGGATTTCAGTCGGATAAACCTCTCCATCATAAGTGCCACCAAGCTTAAATTCTGAGTCTTGGGACATATAAGGTTCTGTGTCATCATAAGTAGAAGGGGAGATGAAACCAGCTTCATCATAGACGTTCATTTGGGAACGACGACCGCGAGCTGACCTTGAAGAACCAGCAATTGCATTAACCTTTGAACCGTTCTCCAGTTCACATCTATTGCCAGTTTTACCATCATGAGTGAACCCATTACTATCACTTTTTGTTTTATGCAATTCATCTATAAAAACGGTATTATTTGAAATAATAGTCTTTATGCTATTAGTTGCAATATCTTCCATTTTCTTAAATGTATCATTTGCAGTCTGCCAATTTTCTGATATAATTTGTACCTGAATTTTTGGAAATAATAATGTACGTGCCATTATAATACACCCAATTAAAAATGATTTACCTAAGTTTCTGCTTGCTGCAATAACAACATATTCTTTTGTCCAAGATTCAGAAACTAACCATTTTTGATAATCCATCAGTGTTATATTGAATATCTTCTCGATAAACTGCACAGGATTATTCCTGCCCCATTGAATTAATTTAATATATTTTTCCATTGACTCGTAATCACGTAGAGTCACGTTGTTATTTATTTTATGTTGATAAACACTAATCACATAACTTTCCTCCTTTTACAAGCCAATATAAAAAGACAAGAGATTAATCTTGTCTTTGCCTTTTATTTAACTGTATACACCCAAGTTTTGGTTCCACAATCACAAATCCTATGATAGCCTTGCAAATGCATTCTTTCAACTTCTCCAGCTTCTTGTTCTTGGTAACGAGAACGAATATCACCAGTGTTTAGATTCATCCATACATAATTTGGATTATTAATTGAAACGCAATCAAAACCTAGAGTTTTATATATATCTCCTTTTGTTTTTGTGATATCATTATAAGAAGATATTGTATCTCCCTGTTGTAATAACGAAACAAAATGAGTAAACAACTTGGAAGCTCCTCCTTGAATAGTGCAATTATGTTTATTGCAAAATCTAGACAACTCCCAAGTATATTTTTTATTTTTTGGTTTTACAAACGTCATACAAGCAACTAATTCGTTTTGGTAGAATAAACCATATTGTCTATTTGAATGATCATTGCCTTGTATATGATTTTCATTAAGAAAATCTTTCTTTTGTTTTTTACTAATTTCTTGAAGAATACATTTACGAGCACCTATTTTTTGTGTATTTTGTAAGAATAAAGTTTTTAATCTGTTTTTAATATTTTGTTGTTCAACGGGATTATTCCGTTCGTATTCGAATATTTGAAACAAAAATATCCCTTTTTCTTCTGCTTTTAAAGATTTTTTTTGATGTGTCGTAGAACGCCCATTATGATCTTGAAACTTTTCTTGTATATCGCAATGCCAATAATCACCATTGAATTCAATTCCCATCTTTCTACTTGGAATATAAATATCAATCTCTAAAGGCTTAATTGCATCTTTTTCATGCATAATAATGTCTAAATCTATAATATTACACTCTTGTATTAAGAATTCTTTAATATCATATTCATAATGACTCATCCCTGCAGAATATTTTACATATTCCTGAAGATTATTATCCACTACTCTTTGATTTATTGTAGTGCGGTCTACATTAAAGAATGTGGCTAATTCTATATAAGTTTGATTAGAATTATCTTTTAAATATTCTACAAACTTATCTTGGTTTTCCCAAATATCATAATGATTTATATCCTTCTGAGAAAAATATTTAGTTCCATTTACTAAAAGACTATTATTAATGCTTTTTTTACGATTGAAATAATTTTCGTCATCATATCTTTTTTTTAAAGTTTGTTTACGTTTAATTACATTATTGTAATTTTCATTACCGTAATTCTCCATTTTAGTCTTTTTTATTTTATTCAACACTTCTTCTTTTACTTCAGGAATGCTATATTTTTCTTGTAATTTTGCACTTATTTGTTCTTTATTATTATAATTCTCATCTCCATATCTATCTAATCTTGTTTGCTTAGATTTATCTTGGATTGATTTTTTATAATTATCATCTTCAAGTGCTTTTAATTGTTTTGTTTTATTTGCTTGCTCTATATTAGTATAATTACAATCTCCATAACGTTCTAATTTTGTTTGTTTAACTTTATTAATATATTCTTCTTTTATATCAATATCTTTAAATTGTTCTATTTTAGTCTGAGAGATACTTTCGCCATTGCGATAGTTTTCATCGCCATATTTCTCTAAACAAGTCTTTTTAGCTAAATCTGAATTTCTATAAGTAGATTCTCCATATCTCTCTTCTGTAGTTTTCTTCATTGTGGCCTGAATTTGGTCATTATTTTTCTTTTGAACTAAATTTTCTTTAATTAATTTCTTAAAGAAAGTAGGACTAAAGCCAAAATAATTGCAAATTTGGTCACGATTCCACAATTTATTAATATAACAATCATTAATTTCCTCTAATTGTTCTTTAGATAATATCTTTTTCTTTGCCATATATTATTATTATACTGCATTTTTTTAACATTTTAAAGTAAATCTTTTATTTACTATTGTTATTATCAATATCATAAAATTCGAATTCTCTTGAAATGAACGCCTCAATGTCCTCTTCAGAAATTCCTTTGAGTCTATAATCTTCAGCAAGCTCATCTAAAAGTTCTTGTTTTACAATTTTTTCTTTGGCTAAACGCAATGCCTCTTTAGCTTCACGCGCCACCTTTTGTGCTTTAACTGTGATTGCACGCTGTTCTTTCAAAATATCTACATAATCTGTTTTCGATAAATTAATTTGGTTTAATTGAGCTTTAAAGCTAATATTAGCAATTTCTTCGATGGCCTTTGAAGTCGCGATGTCATAAAAGTTTGTTACACCTTTGTCAATTCCGCGCTCTCCGACTTGATTCATTACTTCTGAAAGCATACCACGTCCATTATTGCCAACGCCTTCAACAATAAACCCATTCTTTTGAGCTATTGCTGTATTTGAATCTGATAAAGATTTACGCACTTTTTCTAGTTTAGCTAATTGGTCTTGTGTTTCTTCATCTGTTTTAAGACTCGAAATTAATTCACTAATCTTATCTTCATACTTGCCTATATTAATACTATTTTTTACAATCGATATAGCAGCATTAGCCTTAACAGCATCTTTACGCATTGCTTCTGTTAACATACTTGATAAATCATGATATAATTTAGGTCTGTCTGCGGGGTTACTATCTTTGAAAGGATCATACCCCAAGATATCTAAGACATTCATTCTGTTCTTTCTATCATCTTCTGATAGTGAAAGAAGTAATAAATCCTCACTATAAACCTTTTCAAAATTTTGTCTTTTCAGTTGAGAAAAGAATGTAATACCCTTGTATTGTTCAACCTCATTCACTTTATTAATGTAAATTTGAGGTAATAACTTCACATTTTCTTCTTTGTTTTCTTTGAAGAGTTTTTTTACTATATTGTTAAAATAAGGAAAATCTGTTCTGTAGCAATATTCAAACAAAGCTTCTTCATAATTTTTTTCATGCTTTTCAAGCAATTCATTAAATAATTTTTGAGATTCGCTTAAATTTTCGTTTGCTACATTTTCTTCAGTTGTCTTAGTTTCCTTTATTTCTTCATTTTTTTCTTCTATGTTTTCTGTTTTTTCTTTCACTTGTTCTTCGATTTTAGTAACAGGTGTTTTTTTAACAGTAGTTTTTTTTGTGCCTTTTGCCATTTGTCTCCCTTTTACCTCCATCTTTTCATTTAAAAAGCCCATGTTCTGGTCATAGGCAACCTTCTGTTGTGAAACTTCGCCTTTTGGTCTGGTAGCGAGGCACCAGTTTTTATTTTACGTTTTTGAGATTAACGTAATTAACACTAAGAGTATTTCCAGAGAAAATTAATAAAGTTTGTTCTGGATCACCATATAATCTTTTTGAGGCCGCATAAGAATCAGCACCGCAGATACTTCCATTAACAAATACTTTGGCACCTTGATAAGATTTCATTTTGCTTTCATGATAATGCCCCATACAGACGTAATCAACGAATTTACGAGTGGCGCCAACAAAGCTTTGTAGTGCGACATTAACATTGTCTCTATGCCCATGTACACAAATCATTAATTTTCCATTTAATAATTCAAATTTGGAAATGTCAACATCAAGATTATCATGAGCAAACACAATATTGGTATCTTTTAATCTTGCTTCTAAGTAAAAATCAATTAATTTACAGAAGGATTCTTTTTCAATATGCTCTTTATAGTTAGCATTTACACGGCTATGATTATCAGTAACACTTCTATAAATTACTTCAGGAGCAGCTTTTTGTAATTCTACGAGAGCTTCTGCTAAATACTCTGAAGCGATAATTACTTGTTCAATAACATCTTCTTCCTCTTCAATTCGCGCTGTAATATGAATTAAACCATGAATACAGTCATTAAGATTAGATACATTAAGTCTTTTTACATGATTATTTTTACATAACCTAATTGTTTCTTCAACATAAGCCATTAATCTTTTCTTAGCAATCTCGTTGTTATATTTATTAGCAAAATTATCTATTTGCATCCCAATATGTAAATCTGAAATCAACATAACAGCTTCATTAGTGCATTCAACTTCATCTTTTTCGTAATTGACTTTTGGCAATTCTGGGATTTTAACAATAGCATCTCCAATTAATTTCTTAATGTTCTCAATTCTTGCTTCATCTCTAAGAGTTCTGCGGTAACTATGCATTGTGTCCCAAGTTTTTACTTGTTGTTTATACAGATTTCTTTTAATTTCCTCTGTTTTTTCTTCAAACTCTTCAAAAGTGATTGAATCTATGTTTTTTCCAGATAGCATTTTATCATTGGTAATCATTTCGTTATTAGCATAACGCTTATCTTTTACCCATTGCTTGAATGTTTCAGCTTTTTTAACTTCGCCATTTTTATCTGTAGGTTGTAAAATTTCTATTAATTTAGCCCAACCTCCGACTTCTCTCTTTTCTGGATTTGTTAATTGAATAAATGCACAACCAATTTGGTACATTTCTTCTTCTGTGTATTTTCCATCGTCTCTGTTATCAATATCGATCCCATCAACGAGATCCCAAAATTCTTTTATTGTCATCTATTCTGATTCTCCTTTTACGTACTACTACTAGATAACTACTAGTTATCCACTAATTCTTTGTCTTTTAAGATATGAAAAGAGCATTTTATTTTCTTTTTTCTCTCCTCTCTCACTATAAGAAAAGGCAAAGTTCCTGTCTACAAAATTGAAATTCGACGCATATTTATGCATCTTTTTCTTTTTCTCTCTTTTTTTTGATAAAATTTGCTTTATATTTTTTACGATAATTTTTATAGCACTTATCGCACAAAGTTCTTTTTGTCTTAGATTTCTTTTCAAATTCTCTACCACATTCTGTGCAAGTGCATTTGCTTATTTTTATCATTTTGATAAATTTATCAATTTCATTAATTGTTTCTGCTTGAAACACCACTTCCCCTGAATTTGCTAGAAATGCAGGTTTATAAGTTGGATAGTTGTCGTTTTTAACTTTTAGATAATCTAGGAATACATCAATACCTTGTTCTTTTAATTGTGTTCTATAATGAGCTATTCTGTCTTGACTATTACTCCCATATCTTTTAGTCTCTACATCAGTTACATGTCTCATACACCAAGAATTAACTGTCCTTGATTTTTGTACCCTTTTAAAGTTTTGCACTTGAAACTTGTAGTAGAATAATAATCCTGCCCAATATTGTTTTACCCAAAGGGGAACATCGAGTCCATTTAGAAAATCAATTTCACTCTTGTAGATCTTAACAGGCTTTAAATGCTCTTTATAATTGATCCTCGTATAAACCAATCTTTTAGCTTTATGATAAATTTTTTCAAATTCACAGAGAAGTTGTCTATTGTCCTCGATGTAATAAACTGATTGCGCACATCGATTTTCAATTTTAAACCATTCTTCAAACAAGTCTGCTTTATCGATAAGAAGTTTCACGTTGATTAAATATTGCAAATAAATTAATTCTTGTTTATATTTGATTTTGGTATCAATAGGCTCATCTTCTGTAAGTCTTTTTTCTTCAAATATTCGTTCACAATTTCTTGCCCAATCTACAATCATGTCAATTCCTCCTTTGGCTATCTTAGTGTAAATAATTCTTGTTTATTTATAGTATACTACTTTTTCTCGAAAAAATAAACTAAGATTTTATTTTTTTGTTTTTTTTGTATGTTTTTTTATACTCATTTAGAATATACACTTGTTTAAAGTATATGTGTGTTTTATATTACTATGTGTTTTATATTATACTGTGTTATTATTTTACTATTATTTAAAATATATTCTAGTATATTATATTCTAGTATATTATATTCTAGTATTAATTATTATATTATCTATAGAAAGAAATATATATATAAATATATA
>CAVDWX010000100.1:0-14865 GCA_963612735.1 Gemmiger formicilis
ATATTAATATACATTATATATAATATATTATACATATATAACGGTACTGTATATATAAACGAATATTAGACATCTTCGCATCCACAGGATGCGAGATGTCGTTTATAGCTACGCTACGCTCGGATTAGACGAGCGTAGCGTAGCGTAAAGAGAATGTTTTTGGGTATAAGGGTATTATATATATATTAAAGTATATATAAGTGGTGTATTTTTGGGTTGTAAAATACCCATTTTTGTATTTTCACTAGATACATTTTTGTATATTGAAACTCCCATTAATGTTTTTCTAAAAAAACAAAAATGTTACTTTTAAAGACAGCACTAAACATAATTAATTGACAAAGTACCCATTTTTGTATATCTTAAATTTAGATAAGAGAGGTAGAACATGAAAGAAAAAATTTTTATTAGAAGAAGTTTTGTTAAAGATAATAAAATAGATGATGATATGTTATTGTTGCTTTGTGTGATGTCAAGTGAATATGGAGACCTTTCTTCACATTCAAATTTGGTTTCCCTACAATACCTGACTGATTTATTTTTAAGAAAAGAAGACAAGCGACTGCTTAAAAAAATGAAAGATGCTTTTAATAAACTTGTTGAACTAGATATAATTAAAGTTAATAAAGAATATAAAAAGGGATCTTATTTAGTAGATACTTCTAACCTTTATTTTGATAAGAGTGAGAGTTTCCTTAATGTATATTGGTCAGATATGAGAAGATTTTCAGAGGATTTAAATGGTTGCAACTTGGCTAAGATTAACAGACTTTATGTTTGTATTTTAAATAGCATGGACTTCTCCTCTGATTTGCCTTATGAATTTAGAAATAAGGTCTATCATTTTGGCATGAATTATCTTTTAAAGAAGACTGGTTTTGATAAAAGAACGTATTCTAAGTATTTGGATGTCTTGTTAGATAATAATATTTTATATTTAGTCAAAGGCAGGATGCCAGGTTCGCAATATATATCAAATTTTATTTCAAGATTTGATGATAAAAATATTTGTGATGCATTTGTAAAATCTAATATCAAAAATGCAACCGAGCTAGTATCTAATTATAACGAAAACAAATCTATTTTAAATTAGGTTATGAAGGTGATAGTGATTATATGAGAGAAGTTATTTATTTAAACAAAAAATTTATAAATGATGATAGGATTGGTGATGCTGAATTACTGTTGATATCCTTAATTATTGCTAATAAGACTGAGAAGCTTGTCTTCGATAGAATCTCATTAAAGTATTTACTGTCTTTTTTGTATGACGGTACTATGAGTCAACATTTAAGAGAATTGTTTGATCACGCTCTTTGGAACTTAGATGAGCTAAAAATAATCAGAGAAGCTGAAGTAATGGATAATTTTGTGGTAAAAGCTAAGCTGCGGGGGCTTGGGCGTGAATCTGGCGAGGAATGCTTGAAGATTTATTCTTCTGATATATTTAAGATATTCTCACGAGGTAGCAACTATAATTTTCTGAAGGTCTTTAGGCTTTATATTACTATAATGGATGGCATGTCCTACCCTTCTAGCTTTCCTGATTTTTATAAGAACAAGATATATTGGGAAGGAACTAAAAATCTTATAAAACGAGCGAAGATATCAAAACCAACTTATCATAAGTATTTGGATTATTTAAGAGATGTGCATGTCTTCTATTTAAAACGAGATAAATATAACCATTTTTTCCCTGTTTGCATTTGCAGATGTAAAGACAGAAGACTTTGTAAGCAATTCTCTCTTAGATTGAGAACTTATATGAGATCGTTTGGTTATGAAGAAAAAATTGCACGAACGATGGTGCTTGATGTTAAGTGAATGATACAGATAATATAACCATGTTAAAAAGAGCGCCCTAATTTTAGGACGCTCTTTTTGGTTACAATAAAACCCCCAGATATTCTGGGGGTCAGGATAAGCTTTAGCGGAGTGATAATGAAAAGACCTCCGAGTATAATATATTTGTGGTCTGCTAAACTGCAAATAAAAATACAAGGAGGACAGGTCATGAGTAATTATACGGATGACTTACATAGTTTATCACATACAAAATGGAACTGTAAATATCACGTTGTTTTTGCACCGAAGTATAGAAGAAAGGCATTTTACGATGCAAGAAGAGTAGAAATTGGAAAGATTTTAAGAGACTTATGTAATTGGAAAGGTGTAAATATTTTGGAAGCAGAAGTATGTGTAGATCATGTACATATGCTGATAGAAATACCACCAAAAATGAGCGTTTCAGGATTTATGGGATTCTTGAAAGGAAAAAGTAGCCAAATGATATATGAAAAGTGGGCGAATGCAAGATTCAAATATAGAAATAGAAATTTTTGGTGCAGAGGATATTACGTAGATACAGTAGGAAAAAATACAAAGAAGATCGAAGAATATATCAGAAACCAATTAAAAGAAGATCGGACATTTGAACAATTAGAATTGGAATTTGAAGATCCGTTTACGGGAAGACGGAAATAATGCTCGTCGCAGACCACAAGCGCTGTAAAGCGCCGCTTTGAGAGCAGGGCTATGCCCGAAACTGAAAAACCACCAGCTAGGCTGGTGGATATTTATTTTAAACTAAAGTAGAGATGTAAGTGAATATTATTATTTGCTGCTTATTTCGTTTGAGGTGTCTACTGAAAATGTATATGGTCTACCACCAAAGCACTGATAAAGATAAATTGAGTTGTCTGTGTAATTAGTTGTGTTATCCGCTTGAGTTATTTCTACTACACATCTTGAGAATTCTCCCATTTGTTTGTTGTATTCTAGTTTTATTTCTTGAGCTTCGCCTTTTTTTAATTCATCAATTTTTTCTTCTTGTGAGGTTATAACATTTTCATTTGAATCATAAAATGAATATTTGACATAGATATTCTTTAAATCATAAGGAGATGTATTTTTAATTTCATTATTATAATAAACATGGTTGTCTTCATTTTCGTATTCTGATGTATATTTATTTTCAGTTAATTCAGAGCTGTTAAATTCTTTTGTTTGTTTAGATAGCCATTTAGATATTGTTATCTTTTTTTCTGTTGCAGGATATTTTGTTTTTTCTTCAAAATATTCCACATATTTATCATCGTCAATCTTTAAACCATAATCATCTGCTAATTCAGAGATCACCTTAGATTTTAAACTACTTGGAGTTGTATGATATTTTTGACAAAAGGCGGGATATTTGTTTGGGTCAACTCCTTCGTTTGCCGCAAAATATTGTTTAGCCAATTTTTTCATGCGCTTATCTGTAAAATTATAATCGGTTAGTTTCCCAACATATTCTCGTTCCATTTTATTGTATGTTTTGTACATTTTAATGCTAAACTCACGAAGTTCTAAATTATCTTCGGCTTGTTTATAAGCATCTGATAATTTATTTTTGTTTTCTTTTTCGTAATCCACTCTTTTTTCAAAACAAGTTTTTACATTTGCCACGAATTGTTTTTCTGGTGTATTTGCCCCGCAAGCTGTTAAACCTAAACAAAGCCCAACCACTGTTAAAATATTTATTACTTTCTTCATATGTAACCTCTTTCTCTCTTATAAAGATGATACTATTATTTTTCCAATAAAAAAAGTAAAAAAGTGCCGAAACTACGTATAATTATTTGAATATATAGCTATTACTTGGTATAATATTAATGGGTGAAGAGATAGGCATTAATCTTTACTCGGTATAATTAAGTGATTGGTCATTTTAAGTTCTAAGTGAAAAATATTTGAATATAGTCCTTTCCATAAGACTTAGTAACTAACATCGCTTGATACGTACATTAACCTTAAATATAGGTGTTTACTGTTGAGAGGGGCGACTGCTCTCTGCTCCTCTCCCTCCTAGTTAAATAGTGGTTTAGCTTCAATTGTAAGAAGCGCATGCGGTTAAACATGATTAAGGCTCATTACCTTAAACCACTGCCACTCCAAGGCTGATGATGCCTGTGTGACCGACACTCTAAATCATCTAGAAAAAAATAGTTGAATTCATGTTATGTGCTAAGGCGGCTTCTGATATATAAGCTTAGATTATAATTTTCAGTCGGTCAGAAAATTGTAATCAATATATCAATTCATTGTGAAATAAAGGAAGGTGAATGCTTGGGTAAATACGGATTGAAGATTGGTTCATATCAAGCAGCGGTTCTTTATGAGTATCAACTTGGTTTAAGAGATCACGTAGATAAAATCGATGCAATGTTAACAAAGAGTTTATTCTATGACTTTATGGAAGAAATAGGCATGCAGTCTATAAAGGATAGAATGACGAGAGATGTTATCGTTGTAAGATTTGACTTCGGTACGGTTTCTTATGAAGGTCAATTAAAAAGGCTCAAAAAACAACGAAAACAAATTGAATCTATGGACGATAATGAAAAGCGTAGGAAAAAGTTAAGTCAATTAGAAGAGATTGAGTCTTTTACTAAAAAGAATAAAGATTTTTATAAGAAGCGTAGCATTCAAGAGCTAAGAAAGATACTTTATAGAGATGGAATTGATGTGACTTACGTATCTCGATATAAGAATGGAGATATTAAAAGCAAAGAAGTAATTCATTATAAGATGGCTTATCGTACGGCTGGCAAAGCTAAGATTGGTGAGTGTTGCTTCATTTGTGATAGATTATGGGATAAAGCTATTGAGTTTCTTCATATGGGAATTAAATTGCCACAACATAAAGCACCAATCGTAGAACTCCAAGCTTATTCTTCTCTTATAACGAGTACAATCGTGGGAAAAGTTAGGATTGAGCCTGACGAAATATTAGTTTTAAAAGATGTAGATAGTTTCTTTGAAACGAATGTAGTTTGTGTTGAAACGGATGAGAACAGACACTGCTACGTTGAACATAAAGATAATTATAAGTTAAAGAATACGTTGTTTGATGGGCAGGCGTTGATTGATGAGTCTATCTTTCCTTCTTGGGGTGATGGTTATATTTTGTTAAGACAGCATCAATTCAAGGCGGCTGCATTTCATACTAAGATACAGAAGTTCTTTAAAGATTGGTTTGGTGATGATTACCAGAGCGCTGAGCTAGAGGATATGTTTGGAAGGAAGGTTCTAGCTAAGAACGTTAAATTAATCACAACGGACAATGCTTTAAAATTTCTAAAGTTCAATGTTTCTTATGATTATTGGGCTGAATGGGTTAGAAAGAATGATTCTTTATTTGGAATTGTAAAGACTGCTCATGAAAGCAAACTTGGCGTTGTTCAGCAACAATCTTATCAAATGATTAATGCGTTAGATATAGATACGATGCCTGAAGTAGTTAGATATAGCGTAAATTATATTAATAGTCTTAAATCAAACGACGCTGTGTTTCTTAATTATTTGCAGAAAAACGCTACATTTTCAAATGATTTTGAAGTTCTGCTTGCTTTGGTAGAGCAGGATCAAAGTTTTATAAAGAGTGAGTATTTTACTCAAAGACGGAGAGAGATTGTAAGGTCTTATATAAATAGATTTAAGAATGGCAAAGTTCTTAATAACGGAGACAACTTAGTGATTGTTGGTTCACCTTATGCTATGTTGCTTCATTCTGTTGGTGAAGATGTTGAGAAGGACGATACATTATCACAAGAAGAGCTTGCTATTCAATGTTATACGGAAAGATTTGATGATGATGAGTATCTGGCGGAGTTCCGTAGCCCATTTAATTCCTGTGATAACTTGGGGTGTCTTCATAATCATTACGATGAAAGATTTAAGAATTATTTTAATTTAGGAAGACAAATTATTGCAATTAATATGATTGGAACAGATTTTCAAGATCGAAATAACGGGAGTGATCAAGATTCAGACAGTGTCTATGTTACTAATCAAACGGCAATAGTTGAACACGCAAAATATTGTGTATTAAATTATCCAACGATTGTTAATAATATACCTAAAGAGAAAAATAATTATGATAATACTGTAGAAGACCAAGCTATTGTTGATTCAAAGATAGCTGCGGCAAATATGGGAATTGGCGAATCTAGTAATCTAGCTCAGTTGTGTTTAACTTATACTTATTCGTTTGATGACGAAAAGTATCAAGATTATGCATCAATTCTTGCTGTTATAGCGCAAATTTGCATTGATAATGCAAAAAGAACGTTTGATATTGATTTAAATGAAGAAATAAGACGTATAAAGAAAGATATGAACATTGAAGAAAATGGTTATCCAGCCTTCTGGTTTATATTAAAAAGAAAAAATAAATTTAATAAGAAGAAAGAGGGAATGGAAACTTCTCCACAAAAAATATTAGAAAATTCAAAGTGTAATACTGAATTACGTTGTCCAATGAATTATTTGTTTGATTTACGACTAGAACGAATGCCACGACATGAAGTTATACCTAATAAAGAATTCTTTGTTAAGTATGATCTAGATGTTTCTAGGCGCAAATCAAAGAAAGTTGAAAAGTTAATTGAGAAGTATAGTCAGGAGCTATACTCATACTTCTCTTCTTCTGAGAATGGTTATGAGATATTACAGATAGATTTTGAAATTCTAATTGAAGAGATAAAGGAAATTTATATATCGGATAATTATGTAGGTTTAATGTCGTGGTTAATAGATAGAGCTTTGATGATTACTCCTCAGATAAAATCAAATAAAGACGTAATCAAATCTAATCTTTATAGGAATCGAAGTGTATTGTTTAAGGTTTTATATTCGATTAACCCTGAAGCATTTTTAAAAGTTTTTGCAAAAAATGTTCACCGAGATGATGACAAAGCGGTGTAAAGCGTTGAAATAACTACGTATAATTAATGTATCGATATATGACCTTATGAGAGAAGAGGACGCTTGTTCTCTATCGAGATAAAAATAAAGGATAAAAACGGAGGAAATCAAAAAATGACAAAAGTAGATTTAATTAATGAAGTAGCTGAAGCTACAGGAGAAACTAAAAAGTTATCAGGAGAAATGGTAATGGCTGTATTCAATACGGTCGCAGATGCATTATCCGATGGTGATTCAGTTTTTATTAAAGATTTTGGAAAATTTGAAATTAAAGAAGCTGCGGCACGTACTTGTAGAAATCCACGTACTGGCGAAGTAATTGAAGTTCCAGCTCGTAACGCTGTTAAGTTCAAAGTTGCCAAAGCATTAAAAGAAGCAGTTCTTTAAAAATTAAGGTAGGAAGCTCGAATAGTTATATTTGAGTAAATTACATATAAATATTACAGATGCACTTACAGCAAAACACAATATAAAGCAATTTAGCTTAACAGATTATTTATAATGTGCATCTTATACATAGACACATACAGCAAAATTATATATTAGGTTAATTATATAGAAGATTAAAAAGTTTACATCCTGCCAATTTTTGTAAGGTGTCTATTTCAGAGGAGATAAAATGAGATGATTAAAGATTTAGAGAGAAAGTTAAACGATAGTTTGGCGCCAACTGAGAATGGTGCTTTAGCTTATAAAACAACTGGCAAAAAACTTTTAGATTTAAATTTTGCAGTCGGTTCTTTTAGAAATAAAGGGGCTGATTATATATATAACATGTTCTATGATGCTTATTGCGAAGATAAGGAACTAGCAATGAAGTGGCTGTTCTTCTGTCGTGACTGTAGAGGCGGAATTGGTGAAAGAAATGCTTTTAGAGTTGTGATTAAAAGGTTCGCAGAAGAGCATGGAGATGAATTAAAAAAGGTGTTACATCTTATTCCGGAATATGGAAGATGGGATGATTTATTATGTTTGCTAGATGGCTCATTAAAAGATGATGTGATCGTTTTGATTTATAATCAGTTAATTGAAGATATTACTAGTTGTGCTAATAATAAGCCTATTTCTTTATTAGCTAAGTGGTTGCCTAGCTGTAATGCAAGTTCTAAAAAAACACGCAGATATGCTTCTATTCTATTTAATGGAATGGGCTTTACTAAAAAATTCTATATTAAATTAGTAAAAGATTTAAGAAAGTATCTTGATGTATTAGAAGTTAAGATTTCTAATAACAAATGGTCTGAAGTTAATTATGAGACTGTTCCATCATATGCGAATTTGTTATACAGTCATGCCTTTATGAATCATGACGAAGAAAGACGTTTGGAGTTCTTACAAAAATTAAGCAAAGGCGAAACAAAGATTAATGCGGAGGTATTATTCCCGCACGATATTGTCCATAAATATTGGTCTATTGTAAATCAGAGCATGAATAACTTTGATAACCATATTTTGAAAAAGTATGACGCTACATTAGAAGAATTATGGAATAATTTGCCTGATTATGTCAAAGGTGAGAATAATACATTAGTAATCAGAGATGGTTCCGGCTCTATGCGTGAGAGAGTCGGCAATACTGGAATTATGGCTATTGAAGTTTCTACAGCGTTGGCAATTTATTTTTCTGAAAGATGCACGGGTGAATTTAAAGATAAATTTATTACATTCAGTAGTTCTCCTGAATTAGTAGATTTAAGTTCGGCTTCTAGTTTATTTAGAAAGATTGAAATTTGTAGAAAATACAGTGATTGGACTAACACAGATATAAATAAGACATTCGAATTATTTTTAGATGTAGCAATCGAAAATAATTATACACAAGAAGATTTACCTAAGAATCTTTTAATTATATCTGATATGGAATTCGACAATGCTACTACATATTATTATTCAGATGATAGTAGAAACATTGCGTTGTTCAAAAAGATTAAAAGAAAGTATGAAAAACATGGTTATAAGTTACCTAGATTAGTTTTCTGGAATGTTTGTTCAAGAACAAATCTTATTCCAGTCAAAGAAAATGACATGGGTGTAACATTGGTTTCTGGCTTTAGTCCTGCTGTTTTAAATATGGTGTTAACGGATGAATTAGATCCATATAAATGCTTATTATATATGTTAAATAATGATAGATACAAAATTATTGGGGAGTTGCTAGATTATGATTGATAAATATCTTGATTATTCAGCTACTTCCCCACCCTCTCCTTCAGTTCAACGTGGTTTAAGATATGAATTGTTGGAGAATTGGTTTAATGCTAGTTCTACATATGCTGCTGGTCGTTCAAATAAAGAGCAGATTGAGATTGTGCGTAGAAGTATAGCTAAAGAAATCAATTGTGATCCAGAAGAAATTGTTTTTACTTCTGGCGGTTCAGAAGCAAATGCCTTAGCAATTGATGGTTATAAAAAGAGTCAATTAAAAAAAGGAAATTCTGTAAAGGTTGCTTGTAGTGCAATTGAACACTCATCTATTATGGAGAATTCTAATATCAATGAAGTTTTAATGGTTGATAGTGATGGTTTATTAATCAAAGAAGCAGTAGAAAGAAGTGACAGCAACTTATTCTCTGTAATGATGGTTAATAATGAAATTGGAGTATGTCAACCTATTAAAGAAATTGCCGACCACGTGCATAGCAAAGGTGCACTGCTACATGTGGATTGTGTGCAAGCATTTGGTAAATATAAGATTGATGTCAAATATTTAGGGATTGATATGGCGAGCTTTTCAGGTCATAAAATAGGTTCTTTAAAAGGGGTTGGCTTTCTATACGTTAGAAAAGGTATAGAATTAGAGCCTATTATATACGGCATGCAAGAACAAGGATTGCGTGGCGGAACTTATAATGATTTTGCAATCAAATCATTAGGGTTAGCTATTGAAGATATTGATTATAATAAAGAAACTGTCATTCGTTCAAGGCGTGACTTCTTAATGAAGAAGATCAAGGAAGAAATTCCTAATGTTAGAATTAATGGATCTTTGTTATCAAGAAATTCTTCTAATATTAATATTACGTTTAATAAGTTGAATGTAACTGGTGAACAGCTAGTAGGATTATTAAATGAACAAGGATGGATGATTTCACAAGGAAGTGCATGTCATTCTGGAATGGCTACTCCTTCACATGTGTTAAAGGCTATTGGTCTTAGTGATGAGGAAGCAGTTCATACTATTCGTATTACTCTTGGAATTGATAATGTGGTGCAAGATTTAGAAGACTTTGTAGATGCTTTGAAGTTTGTAGTTAATCAATTCAAAGATGAAAAAGAAGAAGTGTAAAGAGGTATAAACATGCCTCTTTTTAAATATAACGGGAGAGTGAAACGGCTTCACGCCACCCCCATAAGGTGGAAATATTAGGTTCGACTCCTATTCCCGTTCCCAAAGTAATCAAAGAGCTTATTGCTCTTTTTTATATATAGAAAAATTATAGCAGGTGAAAATGGAATTAAAAGGTATAGATATTTCAGACGAGATTTTTGAATCCGTCTTAAAAGATTGTCAAAGTAAAATTGACGGAGAGATTGATATAGATTGGCAAGATATCGTTGATGAATATGATTTAAATATCCATCGTGACACTTTAAGAAAGAACTGTACGGGGATTTTTGGAAGTGTTAATGTAAAAAAATATTATGATGAAAAACAAGCTGTTGAAAGTTCATCTGATAGCGATGAATATTTAGAAAAAATAGAAGAAAAGAAACGAGAGCTAGAACGAGCTAGAGTAAAACTTAATTCGGACAAAGTTGAATATAACAAATGGCTACGTGAAGATTGCAGAAATGAAATGATTGTAGAAAAAATTTGTGATGCAATTAGCACATTAAAACCATTAGATTCTCCTTATCCATTAAAGATGAAAGAATCTGATCGTGAGTTTTTACTCTGTTTTGGCGATACTCACTTTGGTTCTGAAGTGGAGATTAAAGACTTGTTTGGAAATGTTATCAATAAATACGATGAAAATGTATTTACTAAGCGAATGGATGAAATGTTCGCTCAGATTGTTGATTTAGTCGATAAGGAACAAATTAAAGTTTTAAATATTTTCTCTATGGGTGATGAATTGGATGGTATCTTGCGTGTATCTCAATTAATGAAATTAAGATATGGGGTTGTAGAAGCTACTATTAAATATTCGGAGTTTATTTCTGAATGGCTTAATGAGCTAAGCAACCATGTGTGCATAAAGTATCATCAAACATCTGGTAATCATACTGAATTAAGACAATTAGGTCAGCCTAAAGGTACTTTTGTTGAAGATAACATGAGTAAGGTTATCTTAGAATTTATTCGAGAACGCCTTAAAAACAATAAGAACTTCAAGATTATAGAAAATCCAACGGGATATATGTTCTCTCAATTGAGCGGATATACTGTTTTAGGATTTCATGGCGAGACCAAGAATATGGAAAAGCAAATGAAGGATTTTGAGAAGATTTATAACTGTCCTATTGATTATCTTATTGCAGGACATTTACATCATTCAAAGACTGAAACAGTTGGAATTGATAGCGAAGTTATTAACGTGCCAAGCATTATTGGCATGGATGATTATTCTATGAAGTTGAATAAGTCTTCAAATGCAGGGGCGACTTTATTGGTATTTGAACGATTAAAAGGAAAAGTATGTGAATATTCAATTAAGTTCATTAATTGATAATTTAGGAGGAAAAAGGATATATGAAATTAACTAGTGCTTTAAATGTATTAGATAAAATGAATGAAGAATTAGAAGATCATTATTGTGATTTATATGAAGAAGATAAGATTACAGAAGAGTATTTAAGTGGAGCGCTTGATAGCTTAGATGCTTGTAATCAAGTTCTCTATGCTCTTTTGCAAGAGTATTCTGAAGTGATTTTTTAACAAGCGCTTCAGGATGTATAAAGGATTAAAAGTGAGGTGATTTGATGGGAATTTTAAAACCACCAATATCAGAATTAGAAATGAAGAAGCTAACCTTGAGCAAATTACGAAAGGAATATATTTCCCTTGCTCAAGATTACATTAAAATACTTGATTGTGATTGGCTGTATTGTCATAAGTGCAATACCTATTTACCACAAAATAGTTTTTATAAAGATGTAAGATTTAAAAGTGGGGTCTTCCCTGTTTGCAAAAGTTGCTTACTTCAAATGGTCGAGCAACGTAAAACAGAAAAATCAAAACCTAATGAGACAAAAGATAGTGTCAAAAAGGTCTTGATGATGATGGATAAGCCTTATTTTGAGTCTACTTACGAATCTGTAAAGAAAACAGTTGCAAATAATCCTAAAAAGACTTCTGTTTCTTCTCCATTTGGAAGATACATAAGTATGATGAATTCCATGCCTCAGTTTTTAGGCAAAAAATGGGAAGATGGAGATATTTATAGTGATGGTGCTTTATCTGCTTCTACGGAGGAAATTAAGAAGAAAACCATTAAGAGGTTTGGCGCAGGATTATCTAATGAGGATTATTTATTTTTACAAGACGAATATGAAGATTGGGTTTCTCGTTACGAATGTAAGACAAAGGCTCAAGAAGAATTATTTGAGCGATTAAGCTTTAAAAAGCTTGAGATTTTTAAAGCAACAAGAAAAGGTGCTTCAACTAAAGAATTAGATGAAAGTTTTCAAAAACTGATGAATACAGCAAATATCACGCCTAAGCAAAATTCTTTAGATATTCTTTCTGAAGGAATGAATTTAGGACAGTTAATTGAAAAATGGGAAGATAGCGACCCATTGCCAGAAACTGATCCTGAGCTTAGAGATGTAGACCACATTGCTGAATATATAGAAGTGTTCTTCAAGGGGCATTTAGCTAAGATGCTAAACTTGAAAAATCCACTACAAAGAATCTACGAAGGATTTATGAAGAAGTTAACTGTAGATAAGCCTGAATATAGCGAAGAAGAAGATTCCGAAGAGTTATACGAAAAAATCTTCGGTCATAAGGGCGAAGATGGCTAGATATAAGACTCAACAAGAAATTCTGCAAGATAAGGCAGATAGCGTCTTAAATGCGGTCGGCAAGTGGGCTTCTTTTTATAGATGTAATCCTCAAAGGTTTGCGAAAGATTTTTTAAATGTAAAGCTTCGACTGTTTCAAAAAATATTATTATATGCCATGATGCAAAACAACTATGTATGCTACATAGCTTCGAGGGGTCAAATAAAGGAAATATAAATATTTAAAGACATATAAAATATTTGATATTAATAGGCTCTCCTAATTAGAAATAATTAGGTTATAAAGCGGGCAAAATCGGTAGAGGCTTAAATGTTAATACCGAGGTAAATATTGAGATTACTAAAGGCTTAATATCACCGTAACGCATAGAGGTTGAATAAATATAATATCTCCAAGAGTGTCCGCTACTATTATCTATAGGATGATACGATTTTTTAATCGCCTAACGTTAAAACGAGGGTAAAAATATATGCTAAACTGGGATAGAATTGACTATCCGATGAAAATGAAAGAAATTTCCAGAGCGTTAGATAAAAAGCTAACGGATAATAACGATTTGCAAGGAAAAACGTGGCTTATTGCACTTTTTTGTGTTATACGTTGTATTTTGTATCCAGGCAGTAAAATTATTGTAGCTGCGGGTGTTAAATCACAAGCTGCTGAAGTAATATCGAAGATAAAAGATGATTTTTTAAAGAATAATGAATGGGGTTCGTCTAATCTTAGAAATGAAATTGAAGACATAAGAGTTAGTATGAATGATTCGTCATGTTCCTTTAAAAATGGTTCTTGGATTAAGATTGTAACATCAAATGATAACGCACGTAGTAAGCGTGCTAATGTTATTGTTTGTGATGAATATAGAATGATTGATAAGAAGATTATTGATACCGTATTAAGGCGTTTCTTGACCGCTCCAAGATTGCCAGGCTATTTATCAAAGCCTGAGTATCAACACCTAAAAGAGCGAAATAAAGAGATTTATGCGTCTTCAGCTTGGTATGCTTCTCATTGGTCATTTGATAAAGTTAAGACATATTTTACTAATATGCTTAAAGGTAAGAGCTATTTTGTGTGTGGACTTCCCTACCAAATAGCGATACAAGAAGGCTTACTTGATAAAGAACAGGTTATGGATGAAATGAGTGAAGATGACTTTGATCCAATTGGGTTTTCAATGGAAATGGGTTGTTTATTCTTTGGTGATACTGATGGTAGTTTCTTTAGTTATAACGAATTAGAAAAAGTTCGTAAGAATTCTGATTCGTTCTATCCTTTGGAATACTATCATAGAAATGATGTTCAGTTACCAAAATTAAAAGCAGGAGAAGAAAGAATTCTTTCGGTGGACGTTGCCTTGATGTCCTCTAAAAAGAATGCGAATGATGCTTCTTCTCTTATTATTAACTCAGCGATTCCATTATCTGAGCAAAATTATCAAAGTAACATTGTTTATTTACAAAATGAAGAAGGTTTAACAACTGATGAATTGGGCTTGGTTGTTATGAGAACCTTTTATAAATATAACTGTACTCAACTAGTAATCGATAGTAACGGGATTGGTCTAGGATTATTTGACTTTGTTATTAAAGACCAATACGATCCAACTACTGGCGAGACATATAAAGCATTTACTTGTTGTAATAATGATGAAATGGCGAGTAGATGTAAGGCTACAAATCCCAATAAATGTTTGTGGTCTGTTAAAGCAAATGCTCAATTCAATAACGAAATATGTATTTTATTGAGAAATGGCATACAAAACCAAAAGATTAATTTGCTTCTGCATGAGATAGAAGCAGAAGAATTATTTAAAACTAAAACTAAAGGATATAATAAACTTTCTACAAGAGACAAAGCATTAATGAAGTCTTCTTATGTACAGACATCTTATCTTATTAATGAGTTGGTTAATTTGGATTATGAAGTGAAAAATGGGGTCATTAAAGTAACTGAGAAATCAGGTATGCGAAAGGATAGATACTCTTCCCTTGCGTATAATTATTGGACTCTCCAACAAATAATTCGTAATAAGAGACCTAAAAAAAGACAAGATGATTTAGCTTCATTGCTAACTAAACAAACGCATTCTTCTAGTAGAAAATTTAGAATGTTTGATTAATGAAAGGAGGAGCTGATGGCAAAAAGAC
>CAVDWX010000101.1:0-9736 GCA_963612735.1 Gemmiger formicilis
CCTTCATTTCATTAATAATCTCTTGTTGCAAAATTCTAACTCTTGATGAGATAATGTCATAAGTTTCATACTCGTTAGTGCTAGAACTAGTTTCGTTTGTATTAGTACTTTGACTAATGTTACTTGTGTAGATGTCAGAAGAATAATCATTATCAGAATTAGGCGTATCATTAACTCTATTAACGCTTGATGAATTACTAGATGCTTTAGTGTCAAAGTAATCATTATCCATCATTGCACTTAATAAATCATATTCCCTGACTTTATTGTACATCACAATTCCTAATTTTACAAGTATTGGTTGTAATAAGTTTGTTCTAAATGATGATGAGTCTAGTTCTTGCCAGCTGTATTCTTTATTTGAGATATGTAAAATACATCTAGTATCATTCCATCTAAGCATTAATGGTTCTAGTAATAAGTCCCAAGTTTCTTTATGTTCTTCATAATTAGGAAAGAACCTTTTAGGATTGTTAATTTTAGAATAAAATGTGCTAAATGTGTTTTCGCTTGAATAAGGCGTAAGACCTAATAATTCCCATATGTTGTAATAATATCTTTCTAGTTCCATTATTCTTGTTCCTCCTCATCATCTTCAATAATTTCTTCATCTTGATGAATTGATTTGATTTCTTGTGTTTTTACTTTAATTGATAAACCAATACCAAATAGCTCATTCACTTTGTCTGTGTAATCTTTAAGACAATCATTAAAACCATCATTAATATTATCAATTAATACATTATTAGCGTTAGCTTGATCCATTGTAATTCTGTCCATATTAAGAGCATTACAATCAATTCCTAAACAAGTTAATAAATCGCATTCAAAATTAAGGTATTGTGTCCATAATCTATCAACAAGATATTGACTACCAGTATTAGCTACTTGTAATTGTGATGCTATCTCAGTAGGCATAAAGACTGCTAATTCATTCTCATAAATTCTATCAATTACCTCTTCAATAGCACTTATGTTGTCATCTTGAACGCCAATTAAGAATGGTAGTTTACTTGTCTCAAGATTAACAATAATTGACATAAGAACATTAACCATTCTATCAATGTAGTAATCAATTGTACTAGACATTCCTTTATGAGAGTGTTGTAAGAAACCTATTACAATTTCTTTATCAACAACTAAAGGTTTTGTTGGGAATCCAGGCACTGAGCATTCATTGATTACATTACAAGTAGATGGTCTCCAGTTTAAACCATAAGAGTTGACTGCATATTGAGATTGCACAGGTATCCCGTTAAGTGAGAATGTTGCAATTGTTCCGCCTTCAAATAGTTTTCTTAGCGTGTATTCTTTAGCCCAAGAATCTAGTCCTTCTACTTCAAACTTGTTAAGGAACACATTGAAGTATTTGTTCTTCAATTCAAACTTTGCTTTGCTTGCAATTTGTTTTGAATTAAATCGTTTTTTTAATTTTCTAATCATTTTTTAGGCTCCTTTCCCAATTTTCGTAAAGTTTATAATTTGAAAACAAATATTCGTTGTTGTATTTGAAGCAAAAAGTTATTCCGTCCTTGTATGCTTCAATTAAATAGTTTCTAATAATTGGATCAGTTATTTTGCAAACTCCAACTTCAGCTTGAATGAAATTGAAATATCTTCTAGTAAATAAACTAGGCATTTGATCATACAATTTATTGTCAGCATAGCCGTAGAAATAGAATAGATTCCAAAGCGAATCTAAAATCGCTTCTCTAGGTTTCGAAATGACGTATTTAATCAAGTTCCCTTCATTAAGTTTCTTAAACAGTTCAATCGAACTAGAACCGGACATTGTCGGAGTCGAAATTAACATTTGCCTTCTTTTTTCTTCTAAAGCAATATCGTTTTGACTCTCGCTAATCCCAGTTGAAATCAAGGATCCAATTGTTGATACTCCAGTTCCCACCATTTGACCGGCAAGTACTCCGGAAGTTGCAGTTGACGCATTCTTGACAGAATTGTAAGTTCCAATTCCGGTTCCGGTTAAGCCTGTTACTATTCCAATTGATGTTTTAAGTTTGTTCAAACTTTGATTTTTCGAGTCGTAATTGTATCCGTTTCTTAAGTATTCTAAATATTCGTTCGAATAAATAGTTAAATCATTATTTCTAGAGCAGGTAATAACGTTATCGTTAATATTGTGTTGCTTCATGTATAAACACTTGATCGCCAAGTCATTGGTCATGTCGTTCGGCTTGTAAACGTCAACTTGCAAACTCGAATAATAGTTGGCGTAGTACTCCGGAAGTATCGGAAGAGCGAACGTATCATATACTATCTGCCTTCTGGTAATGTATGAGCCAAAAAGTTTGGATTCAAGATCTCTTTCTCTCAAACCATAAGAATATAAATTTAGTGAATCTTTATAATTATCATTTATTGAAACAAGAACGCTTTCTCTTGAGACTTTATCGTTTATTAAAGCTTCGCCATTAAAATAAACGAGTGAATCCGGCACTAAAGGCATTGATTGTATTTGCTTTATATTAGAATCTTGTTTATTCACATTGTCAATTTCGTCGATATTAACTTGAATTGTTCCAAGTTTAGAAGAATCGTAAGTAGGAGTTGAAACGTATCTATTCCATCGGACCGTTTCTCCCGGCTCGAACGAAGTATAAGTTTGTTGCATCCCGTATTGAATCGAAAAACTACTAGTTCCTTCTATGTTTTCGAATTTGATTTCATGATTCGAATCACTCGTAGAATTGAATTTAAACTTGGTTAAGCACTTAAACTTCCCGTCTCCTAAGTTTTGCATTGTAAAAATATCATAGTTGAAATTATCGTCCCAGCCTATCCATATGCAATTTGCAATTGCATGTCTAGCACCAACGCCGGTGCACGAAATTAGCATGTGAATTAACGTGTCTTTTGAATCTCCATAAATTAAAAAACCATACCCACGATAACTAGAAGTCCATGAAAGCGACATGTCGGTGTGATAATATTGCTTAATAGTTCTAGTTTTTTGCGAGTTAAAAACTATTTGGTTTTTAAGTGGCAAACTTGAAATGATATAGCTAGAATCTTCGTCCGTGTTGGTGTTTAGGTCGCTCCAGCCTTTAATTATCGAGTAACTCTCTTGGGTTGTTACATTAACTGAACTTGAATAATCTTGGCTTAATTCTCCAAGCCCTTCGTCTGCCTTGTCATAAACTCTAAAATAAGTCCTATCACTCTTGATCCATCTATCTTTGTGTTGCCTCAAGACTTTAACATTTTTAAAATTAGCCGAGTTAGTAATTTGGCTTTGGTACGTGTTTACGACGTCTAAAGTAAAAGTAATGTCGTAGATATATTCCGATACTTTAATTTTAGCAGATATAAAGTAGTATCGTAGTATTGAGTCGTCTTCTTCAGCTAAACAAGCGTAATTTATATTTCTCAAATCGCTTCCGTCAGTTTCAAGTCTTAAAGTTATTTCTTTAGAATTCAATATAAAATTCTTTGGAGTCGCGATTGATTGATTCATTATCGGATTTTTAGCCGGCAAACAAGTATTCAGATAAGCCAGAAAAGATTCGACATATTGATTTTGCTGATGTAAAACCAAAAATGGTGTAATTTTTAGCATTTTTCTTTTTCTCCTTTGCTTTCAAAAAAAATAGAGTCTACTTAAAACGAATCTTCTAATATCATTCGTGTTCCCACATTTTAGTCGGCTCTAGAATCACTACTTTGTAATTTTAAAGGTAAGAAGAGTGATTAGTTCTCACGCTTTCTTTTTCAACTCCAATTAAATTATATTATAATTTAATTAGTTTGTAAAGTTTATTACAAATTTAGTTTACAAAATGAACAAAAAAATAGAAGTAACAAAAGGCTACTTCTATAAAAACAAATTGTTTTTAGTGTTAAAATTTAATAAGAAAGGAGGATGCTTACATGAAAAAACACTTCATGTTGTGAAAACTGCACGAGTGCATTACTCTCGTGCACTTACATTTTACAACACTTTGTATAGATTTTCAATAAGGACAGCACTTTCTATCGTTTTATATGCGACATTTCTTCTAGCAACAGCTTCTTTTATGCTTTGCAAGCAAACTCTTACACTAGAATTGATTAATCTAGTGTCTTGAACTAGATTGTCAAAATCAATAGAATAGATGTTTTTTGTTGTTTCAGGTTTGTTTTTTTGACTCTCAATCCAAAATCTATCAGTGAACATATTGATTCTAGTTCCGTTTGATTTCCAAGCAAGCAAATAATTTCCTCCAACTCTAAACACATAAGCAAGTTTTAATCCTTCCGGCTTTTTAGAAACCACATTATATTTGGCATCATGAATCGCAATTCCATTTAAAGCGTATCTAGTATATTCGTCGTCAAACTTATAAAGTGGATTCCGTTTTAAAATGTATTCTCTTAATTCTGCAGATATCACCGGAAATTCTAATACATAATCTTCGCCGACTAAAAACGCTCCCGGAACTATTTTAGTAATATCGATTCCAAAAGTCGAATGAAAAGGATTGAAAACTGTGTAAGGGTTTCCAAAGAAGTAAACTTTCAAGTGCCCGTTGTATTCTCGGTAATACGTAGAATAAACATCTTGTAGATTCATCACTTCGTTAGATAAATATTCTCGAGTATCGTTCGGAATGTACTCATCATAAATAATTGTTGAAACGTTTCTAATGATGTTGGACTTTGCACGAGCTGACGGAATGTTCAAAGCTTGAACTCTTCCGACTAGGATTTTTTTGGTTTTATCAATATAAATATCCACTTGTCCGTCTCTCATTGAGCCTTTGGAAAAGTAAAAATTTATTCTTTTGTGGCAAGGCAAAAATTTATTAATTGTGATTGCCAAAGAATTTATATATCCTTCAGTTAAATCAATCGGTCTTCTTCTTAAAACTAGAAAGCGTTCATGTTTTTTAGTCCATTTTTTCCAAATTTTTCGGCAAGCACGAGTTGATTTTCCCGGCTCACGAGCCGAAATGCAAAAGTTCCAAGTTTTATCGTACGAATCCATTTTTTGGCAACACCAGTGCATCGAATCCATATAAATTCTGGGCTCTCTTGGGTCTATAATGTGATTACCCATATTATTGAGCCTTCACAATCGTATAGATTGTCCCTTCTACATAGTCCCAATCAAACTCGATGTAACTTCCATCAGGTAGAACTAAAGGTCCGTCAATTCGATAACCACCTATTAATTTCCATCTCGATAAATCAACTAGCCAGTTTCTGTCTACGTTCCAATTTGCATTTATTGAAACAGCGTATTCGTCAATAGAATTAACTAGTTCATCAATATCCACTCCTAAATTCATTAGAAACCGTGATACTTGATTTTCGGAATAACGAGCCTTTAGTGCATTTGCATTCACTTGAATTCCTTCTTTGAATCTCGATTTTACATATTCCAAAACATCAAGTTCGTTTGTTTGCGTAATTCTTGCAAATTCTCTAACTTGTTTCATTCTAATTTCTCCGGTTTTATTTATAAATTTAGTTTGATTAGTTAAATTTGAATCTTTAAAGATTTTCTTATATTTTTTTGGAGCCTTTGGAGCCTTTGGAGCCGGATTGTAAATTTTATAAGTTACTTCTCCGGTTTTTTTATTAACTTTTTTTACTTTTTGATTCAGTTGGCGATATTTATATTTATAAATTTTAGTAATCCACTCATTTTTTTCCTTGCTGAAATATTGCCTGACAATTACACGTTCTTTTAAATCTTCGTCATTTTTTCGTTTTCTACCCATTCTATTGCCTCCTCATCAACAACTTGAACACCTTTTAAGTTTTTAAAAACGTAAATCGGAACTTTCCCGATTGATAAATCTGACTGATTTATCAAGCAATCTTCGTGTCGAAAGTTTCCTAAAGATTTGATTTGTTTAATTCCGTTTTCAAAATATTGCATTACCTGATATGTCACTCCATCGCCGTTGTGCCAATAAAGCCAAACCTTCTTATCGTCAACCGGAACCAACTTAAAATCACCTAGTTCATTTGATGTAGAAATCATGTTTTTTGGATTTCGAACGATTAAACCATCTGTGTTTACGTAAATGTCTTCGCCATCGCATTTAGCGATGCATTCACAAACCCTTTCAGACACTTTGTTAACAATCCAATTTCGAACTTCTAGCCACTCATTGAAACGCGCCATCATCCCGACTGAATAATTGACTATTTTTTTAAAGCGCTCTTTATTTTTTTTGTACCCCTTTTGAATCCAATCTTTGATTTTTGGAAACATTTCCGAAAGATAAAAAGCATAAGCTTTGTTTAGATCGAAATAATAACAATTATCAAACTCTAGAATTTCATTTTGAATCGAATTTAAATTGAAATAAGTGAAATGCATAATATAAGGCATTTGTTCATAAGAATACTTACTTCTAATTTCGGCAATCTCTTCTCCAGCATAGCGTTTATATAACACTTTAGTAAATGTTAACCAAGCCGTTGAGCCATTAACACTATGGTCATTTTCTTCGTTTCCACTTCGATATTCTAACAAGTACCAATAATCAGAATATATTGGAATGTCTTTGATATGGTTTCCGAAGTGATACCCTTGGGTTAAGAATTGAATTTTATCGTTTCGCTGATAAAAATAAGTCTCGCCATTTCTCCATGTTTTCTTTTCCAAAATCACATCAAACTCGAATTGTGGAATTTTATAAATTGTAGAAGGACTATTAAGTAGATAGTCCCTCACAACTTTAGTAATGTCTATTTTTAAGAATCTTTGCATTTTCTAAAACCTAGAAAGGCAAGTCTTCATCGCCAATTTCAACTAATGGTATATCTTGTGGCTTCGGAGCCACTTGAGCTGTAGATTGCTCAACGACAGCGTTATATTGTAGTTCTACATCATCGCATACGATAGTGTATGTTGGAATTATGATTCCATCTTTTTCATAGGTTGAATATTCTAATTTGCCTTTCACAATTACTCTAGAACCTTTTCTTCCGTTGGTTCCTAAATAACTTGCTTTGTTATCGTAACAAATACAATTGACGTATTGAGCCACATTAGACTTAGAACTTGCGTCCCATTTATTGTATGCAAAACAAAATCTACTCCAGTTCTTACCTGTTGTCGAAGTTCGAACTTCAGGGTCCTTAGTTAATCTTCCTTCAAGCACAATTAAATTTAACATTCGCAGTACTCCTCCTCTTCAATAATTAATTCTCCTAAAATGGTATAAGTGTCATCATTTCCGTCATCATCTAAAGTTACTTCTACAAAATATAAACATAAGTAATCATGATGATATTGATAATCTTCTTCTCTTATTCTCTTGTTTTCATTTCTAAATTCGTCAGCGTAAGAGTACCACGCTTTGGAAGCACCTTCCCAATCGTCGTAGAATTCGTCGATGATTTCTTCTTCGCCAACCGGTTCTAAACCTAGTCCATTGTCTTTTCTTAATTGTTTTGAAATGTGCCACTTTTTAGATGCATTAGTAACTAATCTATCATTGTAATAGTAATCGTATGCCCATACTATTTCAATTCCGTTTTCAATTAGTTTCTCTTCTTCATCATCATCAGCTGAGTGAACTTCAACTAATGTTTCAAGACAACCATTTCTATATTTGACGCAATAATCTTTAATATCATTTTTAATTGAACGAGCAAAACGAATCGCTTCGTCTTTGAAAGTGAATGTCTTTACGCATTCAAAATCGCCATTTCCTTCTTGCGTCAAATTTCCTTGCATAACTTTATAAATTGTATAATTCTTCATTTTTAATTTTCCTTCTTTCCAATTATCTTTTGTAACTCGCAAACAAGATTATTCCTGTTTCAACAGTTTTGGCCTTAGCAAATGTAATATCATAGAATCCAAACTTTTCTAATTCGCTTGTTAACTCACCAGTTAACTTGGATTCGTTAACATAGCAATTTCCAAAATCACGAAGTACTTTCATAATCCAACGATTTGAATTATTGAAATAGTGATTGTCTTCTATTTCATTTTTCAATGTTCTGAATTTGCATTCAGTGCAATTTTCAAAGCATCTATGACACTTCTGATAGATTATTGTTCCCAAATCAAACTCTTCTTCATAATCACGATAAATCTCTTCAAGTTCACTAGCTGAATAGGCTTTAGTTCTAGCATTCCATCTTTCACGCTGTTTTCGGTTGAAATTCTCGTTAGGAATTTCATATTGTGTTTGAGCATATATTGTTCCGGTTTTTCCTTGATAAATTTGATCTCTCATTTTTCCAAGCTCCTAAAATGGCAAATCGTCATCAGTAATATCAATTAATGGGGTTGGATTCCCTAACAAGTCTGACATATCAATACGTTCTTTAGTTCTAATCTTGGCCATGTATCCAAATACCTTTTGCATGTTCAATTTAGGAACACGATACTTATCAATCACCTTTCCGTTATCGTCAAGCATAATCCAATCTATAGTTCCATCTTCGTTAATGAATAAGTACTTGTAGTCTAATCTTCTTATTAATTGCTTCAAAGGCTCATTAGCACCATTTCCTTGTGCGATGTCTTGAAACATTGAATAAGACAAGAGTGGATTAGTAATTGAGTTGATAATGCACAATTTGCAATTGCTAAAGTCTTTAGGTGCGTATCTTGCTTCAGTCGCCGAATTGTTATCGTTATCAATTGCACTTAGCAACGAACTAAACCTCATTGTTGAGCTTCTAAACTCTTCTAGAATGAATCCGGATTGTCCATCGTAAGTGTCGAAGATATGGCCATCGTTTCCAGAGACACCAAAGTCTTTAGTTCCAAATTTCTTTATCATCAAAGCTCGAGACAATGTAGATTTACCAGAACCACTAGCACCAGTAATCCAAATGACACACATTTGTCTGAAACAACCTATAGCCGTTGTTCTATAGTTTTCGGCTTTAGAAATTAAAGTGTTATACTCAATCCAATAGTCAACTCCTAGAGATTCTTTCAGCATCGCTTTAGAAATTGTACCTGTCGCAAAATCATATAAGGCTTTGTCGGCTTCTAGAAGTTTTGGTTCTTGTTTAACTTTTTGCCAATTCTTAAAGGCTTTGTCTAGGCCACGTTTTTTGACTTCGGCATATCTTCTAGCACCACCTAGTGCTAATACACCAGAGTCTTCAATCAATTTGTAGTCATCTACTTCTTTAATCATTTTCGAGCGCCTTCTTTCGAATGGTAACAATCGCACTTCTAGATCGAGCCTTAATTAGTTCTACATATCTAGTATAGTGATCGTTGATTAGCTTATAGCCTTTGTCAACGCCTTTGGCGTATAAGCAATCTTTGATTAATGTAAAGTACATCTTCTCATTATTCAAACTTGCCTTCGCTTCACCTTCAATTGAATGGAACCAATACTTGTGAAAATCATAAGTCATTAATGGGAAATCACTTTCCAGATTAACATCTTTGGCTTTGCCAATCAAGTATTCAGGACAACCTTTAAATCCATAATCTCTGATACAATAGAACAATGCTTCTTTCATTATCACCTTGTCGATTAAAGCATCTAATGTAGGTTTTGCTTCTTCATCGTTAAGAAACTTAATGCTAGTTCCTAACTTACTAATTAATTCTGTTGCTGGCACTAAACTTTGCATTGCACAAGCCAACCAACATTCACTCGATACATCGTCTGATGCATCATAATCATAGCGTTGTAATAACATGTATATGTAACCTCTTTTCTATAAGACACCCCTTACTAGTCATGCAACTAGCCCCCCCTATATCTTATAACTTATTATATCACAATAAATACTATAA
>CAVDWX010000102.1:0-9237 GCA_963612735.1 Gemmiger formicilis
TATAAGGACTAAAAGTAAAATGAGTAATACCAACTGGAACATAATCCCTCTTAATATCTTCCAAGGTTAGAATTGTCTTAGGATTATTTTCATTATAAATCTTAGAGCAATTTCTCAAATTACTTCTTTCAGAATACGCAAGTTGAAATTCATGCTCTTGAATATGACAATTTGCATAGTTCTTACAATTAATAGGACACATAGGGTTCACAGTCAATTCAATTTTAGATTTTTTATCTATTTGTTTAAGCCAATCAAAATCCTTATAATACTTATCGGGAATACCAATAAGAATAAATTTATCCATTTCAATAATTGTATTGATTAGCTCTGGAGTAAATTCAGTAATCAAATCCGCCTGTTTAGAAAAAACAAAATTATAATTTGGATATCGAGTATGAATATAATCCATCAATTCTAAATTTGAAATTTCGATTATATTAGACCCATTATCATTGGTGTCTAAAATAGCATTTGCCATAGAATCATAAAAATCTGTATCTTCTAGACAAACATTCGCAAAATTAAGACGGAGGGGAGAGGCATTTCCCTTGTAGCAAGATAAAAATGCCTCATAATAGGCGCCCTCGCCCATACAGTTATTCATACCGCCATTCCAAGAGCAATAAGGAAAGTTGCCCGAACAATTTTCAAATGCTATTTTTTCTTTAAATACTTCAGGTGAAAGTCTATTTGTTTCTAACAATAAATTATTTATTCCAAAACTAGTAAAAAAATTGGGCAATGAAAAGAAAATCATCTAAAAGTCCTTCCTATTGAATCTATAGTATATTGAGATAATGCTAGTGAGAGGAGCGCCGGGTCTACAGAAGGCTAATTTGGAAGCCCGCACATATTGCGCGGAGGCTCGCAACATTCTTCCCGAGCCGGCGTCATCGCGCCTCCGCTAGTCAATTGAGTATATACTTCATTTATTATTTCGTTTAATTTTTCAGATACTTCATCTATTGGAGTTTCTAATATACTATTACAATATAGATAAATAATTAAATCCTAATATGACTTAATATCAGTTATATCGAAATGATTCGCCAATTCCTCTAGGTTAATCAGCAAATCCTATATCACCGAATTCATCTAGCGCTCCTCCTAATAAATCTAATATATTCATATAATAATTATAATGCTCTTGAGATAAAACGCCTTGCCGTAAAGCACTATCTAAAACGCCAAGCTGTTTATAATAAGCAATTAAGAAAACAATTTTCGCCTTTTTCATTTTACATACTGATAGAGCCGGCTAGAAAATCTCGGCACCAACCTCATATTGTGCGCCAAAGCACCCTTTAGAACAAAGAGCATTAATTGGGCATTCAATACACTTTGGCGTATACTGCGCCTTTTGGCCCATAATGGCTAAAAACATAGTTACATTTTCAGCTTCTACGCCAGTTATATGACCGTCTTCTACTACAAATCGGCCAGCCTAAAATTGACGATATGATGTTCTATGACAAGGAACAATCGTTAAATTATTAAGCTAAACGTGAAGAAGTCCTTGAATTGAACAAGATACTTTATCAAGCTCCATGCCGGTTCCTGGCCGTAATTCAATTAAATCGTAGCTAAGAAGTTTTTGTAAGGTATTGTTTTTGCCATCTCCACTAAATAAATGATAAGCTAAATGGTCTATATCATTTTCGCACATATTTAATCGAACATCAACAATATGCTTTATTACTTTTAACAAGTCTTCAATATTATCATCTGTCCATTCATCATTACGAACTTCAAGAATCATAGGCTAAAATTCTAGTGGCATAGAAGGTAAATAATATTGTTTCGCCTTCTCAATCCACCAATCATAATTTTCAATCCAGTTATGAACATTCTCAGGCGAAAGCATTGGGTGAGACAAATATTTAAACTCTTCTAAAAAGTCAAACAGTTTTTCATAAAATTCGTCAGCCATTTCACGCTATTCTCGATAATCACTTACTAACTAACCGTCGCCTGAGTAGGAAAGAGCAATTGTAGCATTAAATTTACTAAATTTTTTTATATATTCTCGCCAACGAGAAACTTTTTGATTATCTTGAACAAAAGAACAATTACAGGGGATTAAAATTAAAAAAGAATCTGGTTTTAAGAAAAACTAAAGATACTTATCATGGATAGGTTCTAAATATTTATAAAAAATATCTAAAATATCAAAAATTAGATTATCATAAAACATATCTCCTGCAAAAAGCTCCCAGCGATTAACCCAAATCTATTTTTCATTAAATATATAATTTAAAAATATATCAAGATTATTTAATATTTGCTCATTAGAGACTCGTTCAGAAACCGGGTATAATTCCTCTCCGTATCGAGCAATATAACAATATTGGCATTTTTGATTACACTCTGGGCGAACAATTAATTCAATTCCAATCCCATTAATTGGCGTGGGAGGCCCGTCGTTAATATGACTTGAAAATGTTGATGCCTTACTTAATACCTAAAAAGAGCGTTGAGATTTATTAAAAATATACTAATCCAAAAATATAGATAAAAGCTCAGATTCTTCGCTTTTAAAATCTAAGTTCACGCTGAGGGCCCTCCTTTTCAAATGTCCAGCCTTGAGTTCTATTTAAAACTTCATCTAAAAAGCCGTTGCAGTATAGTCGAATAAAACCGGTTGGGCGTAAAAACATACTTCCTGTTTTAATATAGTTATTATACTAACAAGAATTTGCCCAAGCAAGTATTATCGCATGAATTAATAATTTTTCAATATTATGATAACTTTCATCTATCTAATGAGCCTATAATAACCAAGCCATTGTATTAACTGTTGTTGAATATAAAAACATAAAGCTAGATTCTCGACCCATTTGAAATAAATCTAAATTTTTTTTAATAGTTAAATCATCATCCACAAGTGGATTCATATAATAATGATGGTCCGCTAAAGAACATTTTACAGCATTTTCCAGTGAATCTTCTTTTAAAATATATTTAGATTCTCGCTCATATATTGAATTCTAGCAATTAATACAAGTACCATCATACATTATTTTAAGTTCGCCATAGTTATTTCCACAATATAAAAGACCACTCGTCTAACGATTAAAATCTTTTAAACATTTTTCATTTGAAGCTATTTCATAAATAATATCATTTAAATTTTTATGCTCCTAAATAAAAGGACGTAAAATTTCCTAATAATTAAAATATTGCGTAATTAAAGAAGAAGAAGCGACTTGCGTAGTGTTTTTAAAATAATTAGGGCTAATTTTTATACTTTTTTTAATAAAATTAGTAAGCTTTAATCCATCTTCTGTTGTCGCATCGACGGGGTTTTCTAAAGCAAGGCTAACTCCCGGCTCTACCGAAATTGATTTGTTTAAATTAATTGAAGCTAATTTCACAGCCCAATCATCTAAATTTTGATAGTATTTTATAATTTTATCAGTAGTATCTAAACGATTAATTAAATCTAACGACACAACCCCATGAAAAAAAGCTATTACTTTTACATATTTTAAATTAACTTTATTTAATTCATTTAAAACAAAAGAAATAGTATTAAATATTTTCTAACTATCAGCATTACGAATATTATCAGTACTTTCTTCTCCATCAAAAGAAAACTAAATATTGATGCTAAAAGGGTGAGAAACAACTTCATCCATTTTTTTTACAAAATCAACAATACGTTCTCCATAGGCCATACCATTAGTAGAAAACATCAAACCTTCGACATTAGAAAAACTATCCATCCAATCATCTAAATGCTCTGTTAAATGATGTAATGTTAAAGTAGGTTCCTGCCCCCATAACGAAATTTGATGAATCTAAGTAGGAGACTATTCTAATTTTTTTAAAACATTTTTTGTATTCTATAAAAAGGTACCATCGCACAAAGCCTTTATCGTATTCTCCTAGAGAAGGGCGGAAGAATCATTTACACTCTATGCTATATGGCAATATTCACAATTTAAATTACATCCACAAGATGTAATTAAAGATAAAGCTTCTATATGCAAATCCTAAAACATTGTATTTTAATCAAATCCTCCTATTCATCAAGAAAAATAATTCTAAAAATTATTGCAAAAACCAGCAGTAAAGAAGGTTGAATTAAACCCGCTTTTAAACGTAAATCCATTATTAAAGCTAGAGCAGAAATCAAAACTTGAATTAAAAGAATTAAAACTACTACAAAAATCTCTAGCGAATCCAAAACTACCATTAAAGGTAAAAGAATTAAAGGTTGAGAAAAAAACCGCAAAGGGCGTCGAGGGGTAGTTACCATTAAATCCACTGTTAAAATTAAAAGTAAGATTTACTGGGCTAAAAAAGTCGCTATGGAAACTTCCGCCGTAAAAAAAGAAAGTAGCATTAAAACTAAAAGAGTAGAAAGTGGCGTTAAAGCCAAAAGAAAAATAAGTGCTACAACTAAAACAAAAACTAAAACTAGAGCAAAAACGACTTCCAAAAAAGAAAAAAGAAGTATTAAATCCGCTTGTGCAAACAAAAAAAGTCCCATTAAACCCAAAAGAGCAATAATCTGCATTGCTTGCACTAGAGAATCTAAAAGAAGCATTAAAACCACTAAAAAATGTTAAATGTGAAGACATATACCTACTTACAACAGTATTAGTGTTAGAAGATGCTGTAAAATCAAAAGAATAAAAAGTGGTGTTACTAGCCGGGTAAAAAGTAAAAGAAGTATTAAAACTTGAACAAGAAGATTTAGCAAAACTATTCTTAAAACCCGAATCAAACTAGCAGTTGCCAGCAGTATTTTTTACATTAAACAATATTTCGTTTAAACTATTTAATTTAATAGGTTTAATTTGTTCTCCTACACTTACATTAGAAATACTAGAAGTTGTAACTTTGCTAGATATATAACTAACATTACCTAATGCCTATACTAAATTTTTTAAACTATTTGGAGTTGAAGCTTTTATTGTTTGCCCCTATCCTCCATAAGAAGAGGCTGAAATTGCACTACTGCTGCCGATCCACCTTGTTCGTTCGGCGCTTGCACGTTTAAAAAGAAGTTCAATATCACTCCAACTAGCGAGGCTACCCGTTGAAAGAGCCATATTATCACTCCCCCGTAAAATTAAAGTTTAAAGTAAGATAAATTCCGGCCTCATCTGTACTTACATTTACGCTTGAGGTCGTACTGCCCGGCCCTCTGTCATCCGTTAAACTATATTGGTAATCTAAAGTATATAAAATTTCATCGCTTATCAATGAAATAATATTTTCTCCTTCAATTAAATCAAAAGAAATTTTTGTATTAGAATTAAGATTGTTTTCTATAACAATACTATTATAAATAGTTGTAAATAAATCGGAAGGAATGTTGGTTGAAAATTTACGAATAGAAAGATTTTTTGTTATTTTATTCTAAACAAAATTAGCCGACTAATTTAGCCCAAATGTGATATCATTAGGTAAATCATAAGCTTTATCTCCAACTGTTAATCTATAATTATAAGACATTTTATTTCTCCTCCTTTTATATAATATTTAGATAGAATGTCTTTATATGTAATTTAAAATTATATTAAATAAAACTAATCTAAAGTACCCAAACAAAATCTATCTATTTTTATTATATCAAATTTTTTGTAAAATGTCAAGAAAGACTGTGACATTAGAGTCCCAGTCTTTCCATCATATCCGCAATATTTTGCTTTTCTTCTTCGGTTATCTCCGCAGGCTGAAATAGCGTTGGCGCAACAGGTATATTTGTCCCTGTGTCAAATGCACCGACGGGGGTATCTCCAACATTGGTCTTTGGACAAGTTAGATTAATTGCAATCTATACCTTTTCGCCCCCATCATCCGCCCAAACAAATAATTTTTTATCAATATTACCTATCCAATCTTGCCCAAACGCCTACTTTATCCTCTGTTCAACCAACAGTTTAGCATTAGTTCCACGCGCCGCCATTTTATACTCCTCCAAAATCACAATTTATACATAGATACGAGTGTTCCTCTCGATTATATCTTATATGGTCTGTATAATAAACCTCACCACAGTCCTCACACATTACACCTTCCGCCTCATAACAATCAGCACAAACCAAATCTCCTTCAATGTAATATAAATCATTATTATAAATTCGGCAGTCACAGCTTGTGCAATAAACAAAACTATCATACCCTTTTTGGCTGGCAAAACAATCATCACATAAAAAGTGCCCTGTGTCACTTACATAATCACTGCCACAACAAGGACAAGGGATCCTAACTCCAATAGCAAAAGATATTTCTTCTTTTTCTGAAGAGTTATTTAAATAATAAGTATAAAAAGGAGTGTAACAAGAGGACATTAGAATGTCATTGAACGCCAATGCCCCTTTCCCAGTTCTAACAGTTTTATGAAGCTCATAAAGATTATGATACATGACCAAATACTTATCTTTTAATACTTGAAGTTGCCCATTACCGTTTCTTGCATCAGTTATATAATGATTGTTCCAGGGCGCAAAAACGGGGCCCTCCGATTTAACGCCCCTTATAACCGGCAGAATATACCGAGAAACAGCCTCTAGAGCGCCAGGGGCTACAAAAGGGTACTGTCGTCCCGCAAAAAATTCATTGCCACTATCAGAAACGTGAAGAAGCATTCGCCATTTTTTTGAATTCCAGGGTATAGAAGGGGGGAAGTTCGGCAATTCTTTTTCACCAGCTCCTTTTAGATAGACTACTACTGTACTAGTATCCAACATATAGGAGATATTTCCGGCCCTATACTCGCCGTCAAGAGAATGGCAAGACCGCCATTTATATGTATTTTCGCTACTAGACAAATAATCCAGCGGATGAACAGATACACAAAGGCGCCCACTTATCTTACCCTCTTGGATTACCATACTCGCGGCGTCTTGCATTTCTCTTAAAACATTTTTATTTTCTTCAAAATATTTGAATGCTTTTAGAAGTTTACCTCCCGCTCTAATTAAAGTACCGTCAGGTGCAGTATAATCTGATACAACAGTATTTTCCATAAAGCCATTTTTTTGCTTAAACAAAAAATCCGCAAGATTATTATTATTCCAGTAATCTTGGATATTATCACACAAATGATAAAGCAAATCTTCTCGCGCTCTATCGCTCAAATTAAACGAAATTGGTTCGGGATACTCATATGTTAATCCACCAAACGCCTCAATAAAGCGAGCTTTCGCTTTCTCCCATTCGTCTATCCATATAGATGCATCTAAATCAGTATCTACAATATCCTCCGCATAAGCAATAATTTTATTGATTTGTTTTGCCAGCTGAACCTTTTCTTCTACTGTTATAGGCATCAAGTTCCCTCCTACAGACCTCACATATATTAGTATCTTTTTTCGAGCGGAACGCCTCTCCGCAATTCATACACCATCGAGTATCTTCTGGGGTGCAATTATAGCAATATTTCTTTTCTTTTTTATCATAATCTATAATAGGAAACAAATCTTCTGCTTGATATAGTTTATGACAACTACAACATTCATACTGATGACCGCGACTATTCCAATCGCTGGAATCATAATGGTCAAAAAGGCCATATTTTTCTATTCCGCCCAGCCCCCATTTTGCTTGCCAAGTTGGATAAATGGCTTCAATATATTCAAAATAAGGAATTTCATCTGGCTGGACCGAAAGCATCTTTATAACTCGCTGAATAGTGGCATTAAGCCCGTTTACAAACAGAACTTCTTGTCTGCTATGTTCGTCCCTATATCCAACAGAAAGATTCACTCCTGCAATTCGCCAATCGGGGCAAAAATTGCTTATATCAGTAAATGTGCCGTATGCCTCTACAAATCCAAAGTTACATATATATTCAGTAAAAGCCGGATTATCACAATCATAAAAAACACAGTCTGAATTACCCTGCCGATCTAGCTGAATAATATATCGCAAGTCTTTAAAGGGGCAGGGCTGAGAAGACAATACGAGAGAACCTTTTCCGCCTTTCTCTTCATCAGTAGTAAAGATTATATGAGGGCGCAAACCCGCTTTAATAATCTGAAGAATCGCATATATACCTGCTCTATCATCAGCGCCCAACCCTTGAGGACTCCATACAACGTTCTGTGATGTATCATAAAAGATTTCCTGCGGAGGATGTGGAAATACAGTATCCATATGCGCCACAAGCGCGATAGGGATAGTTCCTTCGGCATATATATAATCTTTTGTAACAACAGGCTTATATTTTGCGCGACGCAAGACCGAAGACAATGACCTACCAAGCTCATCTTGAGTCAAAGAACAAATATACTTAATAGTTTGAAATTCAGATTTTGAGAATGTTTTCATATAATCCCACCAGACCTTTCTATCTTATATATATATTATATCATATTTTTATAAAAAAATCAAATGGAAATTTTTTATACAGTTTTATTAACCTTACTTTTGAGTATTTCAGCAAATTCTTCTGAGGCCATGTGGAACAAAGTTGCGCATAAATGACAATGATAACCCGGCATTTGACAGCGCTACCCGCAGGTAAGACGGCTTGCCACTTTATCAGAAGCCAATAGGCGATTTATAGTTGTATCATTGGGATATTGTTTAAAAATATATGACATTGAGCCAGCCCATTCATGCTTTTCTGAGTAAATGCGGAATAACGCCCTCTCTTCTTCATTACTTGAAATATCAAATTCAATTACTGCAACATATGGTTCATATAATTCAACATCTTCGGGCCGAATCCACGTACCCGCATACATTTCTTCATGCTCAAGCCCGCCAGTATAGCACTAATTAGCAATAGCTCGAATAGGAACGCCAAGCTTTTTTACTAAATCCATCTAGAAAAAGAGTGGTGCAGTAATGCGCAAATAACACACACCCAAATCAACAAGAGCTTTAGCGTCCCAAAATGTAGTTATAGAAAATCCGTAGAAGAATAAAATTTTCAATTCTTTTGCTTTAACCATATCTGCCCAACGGGCAAGGCATAAAATTAAATGCCCTTGGGATAAAATTTGCTTTGACTTTAAATCGTCCCAATCTATATCATTTGCCTCTTGGGCAGAAATGGATAATACTATATCTTTGTTAGGATAACGCTCTACCAGACGGTCAAACATTTGAATACCACGATATGGCAGAATTATTTCATCTGCCTATTGGAGGTATTTATCGTCTTGTAAAGCATTAAGACAATACTTCATAATCCTACCTCAACTTTTCAATTTTATATGTATATTATAACATATTTTTCGCAAGCATTCCACAAATTTATAGGCTGACTTA
>CAVDWX010000103.1:0-8558 GCA_963612735.1 Gemmiger formicilis
TCGTCCAAATGAGATACAACTCGAAAAATTACTCTCCTTGTAATGTGCGAGTCAAAAGGATTAGACTCACGGACTTCAAAACAAACATAATTTCTCACATCGCTTTTAAAGTCAGGAAGTCTAAGAAAATCAAATATACAAACGTTACGATAATAATCTCCATTTAATGCATTATTGGTTTCAATTGCATTTGGATAATGCAACGTTCTAAGTAAATCATCATTATTCAACAAAATATTCATGATTTTATGTTTATAACGAATTAATTCATCAGTTCCTGCATTATTTGGTATACCAAAACTACGATGAATGATATCAATCGTATCTTGGGATAAAGCAGGCTCTTTTTGCTTTGCTTCAATTTTAGCCATTATACTTTACCTCCATTTCAATAAAATCATAATAAGTTCTATCTACATCATAGATAGCAATCTTTAAAATATACTTTGCTAAATCTTGATTAATTGCTTTAATGGTCAATATATGCCTACTGATTGTAATCTCAAAATAATCAGTTAATTCATCTCGGTCATATTCGATACCATCTAAAAAGAAATGCCAATACACATTTGTATTGCCAGCGTTTAAAGCAGTAATTGTAATTGGGCTACCGTTAATATAAATATTGTCTTGAGGCTTAGATAACTTCATTTTGCTAATATCTACAGTCTCGTCAGTTGGTTCTTTATAATCCTCAAGAGGCGAACGTATACAATTAGCAATCATATGATAACTGCCACCAAATCCATCAGGCAAATCAGCAGGCACATCAATAACAGTGTCGTATTTATCCATATCACTAACATTGCCAACAAAATCAGTATTCTTATTAAATAAGCATTTAATTAAATACACCTTTGTGACTCCAAGATTAGTAACATCTTTAAAATTGACAACTTCATATACTACAGGACTTTGAATATTATCAGAGATAATAACTCTTGTTCCTAACTTGATAGTATAAGCCTCTTGACTCGATGGAATATCAAATGATAAATCTCCATAAGTAGATGAACCGCCTAATGTTCGATTGGATTTAGTCTCATTTTCTCCATTATCATATTTGTCTCGTACGACAACAATTTTTTGATGATATACACCATCAGTAACCCATTCTAAACACCAATTACATCTATACATGACATAGCGGTCAAATGCCACTCTATCATCTTTTTGCATTATCAACCATTTATCAGAAACTTGTCTTGAATTATCATACACATCCAAATAAAAACCAAATCTATCCTTGCCATCTTTTCGATAGTATCTATCTCTATAAAGATGCTCAGGATTAAAGTCTGGTCTAAAGTGTGCATAATATTCAACATGATAGCTTTCTGGTTCAAAAACTTTTGTTTTTTCTATCTTAAAATCAACTTCTTCAATTGGATTCATGTCCCAATCATAAATTAAACCACGCTTATAAGCTTGGTCATAAGTAAATAGTTTATCTTCAACTAAGTTAGTTTTACTAACGTAATGCTGTCCAACGCTTCCGTTTTCAAGCACACGATTCATTCTATCAATAAAAGTCCCCATATTAATCACCTACAGGAATTCTATCAATCATTTCATGAGCGTCTAGAATACATTTTCTAAACGTTGAATGGTCACATTGTTCATTTTTTTTATATTCAATAAAAGCTGCCTCCACCAAAGCTTGTATTTCTACAAGTTGGGAAGGGTATAATAACAATTCATTCAGTCCATTTAATTTATATTGGACTTTTTGAAAATATTTCTCCGTGTTGGGATCATTATTTTCTTGATAAATTAATAGCCAATGAATAAGGCTATGTAATCTCTTCTTATACTCATTCATTTGGTCATTAGTAAAATATCCATACTTACAATCCATGCTATTCTTCTATATAGTCATTATGCACATAAGCATAATCACGACAAAACTTTCTAGCACGGTTTAATTGCATGGTTCTCGCATCCTTCAACATATTCATATGTTCTTTCTGCGAAGTCCATTTTTCTTCTTTATGACCAACAAACATAGTAGTAGTTTCTAACGAATTAATCTTGGATGTATACCATGCAACCAACATATACATACAAATTAATTCAATTTCATATTTTTTTAAATCATTATTAAAACATTCTAGATTATCATCTCTGTCAGATAAATCATTAATCAGCTTAATAGAATGGAGTTCCATATATGCTATGGCAGATTCAAACCATTCATTACATCTTTCATAAATATCAGCTTCTGAAAGACTAGCTAATTCAGCATCTTCAATTCTTTTTAAAAAAGCATCATAAATATCAGTATAAGAAGTCATTTAAACCTCCTATAAGAACATTTCAGCCTGCTTAATCATCTCAGTTCCAAAAATATCATCAATTACACGAATTTTACTTAAACTATCCAAACTTCCATCTTGCATCATAGTTGCGACAATAGTCTTAACAGCATTTTTTAATCCAACAGGTAGTCTTTCGATTATATCTTTTAATTCTTCTGCCGAACTATTTTTAATAATAGAAATCAATTCATCGTCATTATAAGTATTAGCGTACAATTTAACCAGATTTTCATAAGATTCAACGAATTCTTGACTTTGGATAATTAATAATGGATCGTATAAATAAGTAGACTTATTATTAATAGCCTCGGCTTTTAAATCTTGATATTCTACATATTCAATAGTACCCATTTCATCCCATTGATAAATGTTTTGTGTTCTTTTGCCTACCATAACAACCGTACCAGGGAAGATAGACAATACTGGGATTTCTTCTGTATCTTCAAATTTTTTTGGCTCTGCTTTGATTAAAGACTCTTTAATTTCTGTACTTTCTTCTTGAACAACTTCTTCATTAGTAATTTCTTCTACAACTTCTTCTTGAACTTCTGTTTTTACAGGTTCTTTAGAAGATACATTTTTTTTAGAACTTGTTCTATTTTTTCTTGCAGTAGTTTTCTTTGTTTCCGCCATATCATTTTTCCTCCTAAATATAAAAAAATATGAGAGTGTTAGACACTCTCATTAATTATGCAGTTTGTTTTACTACACCAAAATATTTGCTAGTTTGAACGCCAACACCGAATGATTCTTGGTATTCATATTTCATTCCGTCATCAACACGTGCTCCTGCTTCAGTTACTTCCACGATTTCAGGATCACCAGCGATAACAAATTTAACGAATTGGTCACCACCAGCTGGCATTACTAATAAAATATCGTTAGCAATTAAAGTTTCTAACGTTTTATCAGCATTACGTTTAACACGTTGAGGAATCTCAACTCCATTATGTTTAACTATTATTTTTCACTTTGCATTTCTTATTCGAAAAATAATTTGAGCCGCTACGCTCTGTTGTTCCTACGAACCTCTGGCTTTCACCAAGAGTGCAGACTATATCTTCATCTTTATTAGATGCACACCACTTCGGTCTACCAAACACTTGTAGACCTACTCCTAAAAAGGATAGTCGTTGAACCTTTTTGTAAATATTTTATATACAAACTTGGCTGCTGATTGCCCATTTACATTAACACTTAGGATTTAACCTTATGTCATACAACTATTTTTTTCTGCTTTCGCTACTATCACGCCTATCCTTACGGATTACGTTGTAGTATAGTTGCCTTTAGGGTTTTCCAGCAATTCAATGTGATATTTTACATACAAATTTCTTTATATGGCGTCTATTGATATTTAAACGCAGTTCCTTCATAATAACCTAAACGACCAGATTCGTTTTTAGTATCTTTCATCTTTTCAGATACCCAATCAACATCCACTAATTTTTCTAACTTACGGATAGCACTTGAAGTACCCATGATAACAACATCAGCGTTATCATTAGCTGCCGATACTAATTCGATTAATTCATTTAAAGAATCACGAGTAGTTTCTTGCGCAGCCTTTGTGAAAGGTAATACTTTATTAAATTGAGAAGCAGCAGGTAATTTAGCACCTACAGTCATTACTTCTGCATACATTGTATTTTTAATTTCATGGTCAAACGCCTTAACGATTGCGTTTACTAATGTAGACCAATCTTTGCGTCCTGACATGAATAATTTTAAATCAGTATGGATAGCAGCTCCATAACGACTTGTTTGAACCGCATAAGGTTCACCTTCACCTAAGTGTTGCAAAATAATATCGTGGTTGCCATCAGTAATTTTAGAAACAGACAAGATTAATTCTTCTTCTGTCCAGAATTCATTTCGGTCACCTTCACCGATATTCTTTTGCTCAACAAACTGCATGAAAAACGGATCGTCTCCAAATCCTTGTACTAATAAATCTTCTACGACATCTTCGATAACTTCGAACATCTCATATTTATTTTTCTTCATTGCACGGTTGAATAATTTGTTGAACTTAGGAGTTCCAACATCTTCTTTGTTTAAGTCTAATACATTAAACATTAAGTCACGAATTTGTTCTTCGGCATCTTGTTTAGTAACACCTTCCGCGAATGTTCCACGAGCTGTATCTAACATCAAATTAACCATATCTTCGTGAGTATATCCTTGATTAGCGAAAATCATATTTAAACGGTCACTTACTCTTTTTGTCATATCTCATACACCCCTTCCTATTCGCCTACCGTAAATTTACGGTTTTTAACTGTAACAGTAGCTCCTTTTGCAGGAGCACCTTCAATTCCTTTTGCAGAAACTTCTACGATATCACCTTCATGCATACGGTATCCACGTGCACGGTCACCTTTTGCATTATAGAAGTTACTTTCTTTTTGGAATTGACTAGTAAACTCTTCTTGAATTAATGGAACAGAGCATACAAATACACCATCACCAGCAGCAGTGATTTCGATATACCAATTTCCATTAACAGCTTGTTCTAAGATTAAACCAGAAACACCAGTAGAATCTTTAACACTATAATATTCCATACCTTGCCAAGCATCTTTTGCGACTACTGTACCTTGGTCAGTGTCTTTGTCCATTAAAAGGTTATAAATATGTTCACCACCAGTAGAGGCTAACATTTTACTCGCATTAGCAACGGCATGTTCATTTAACAAATATTGAATTGCCATATTTTTCTTCCTCCTATTTTTTTATATAAAAAGACGTGTATGTAACACGTCTAAAAAACTAATTTATTTATTTTTTAAAGATATTTCCGTAACGACTCTTTTTAGTATCTTTTACGGATGCATTTTTAACATTGAAGCGTAATGAAGTTCCTTTTCCCTTATTGCTATAAGTTCCAGCCTTGCGAACGCATTGAGCAAAGGCAAGTTCTGCTTTTTGTTTGAATTCACTTGAAGAATATTTATCTTTATCTTCAATTAACTCTTTAAAGATTTCATCTTCAATGAACGGTTCATAATCTTCATCAGCTAAGACATCTTCTTTTTCTTTATCTTCAACTTTCTTTTTAAGCTCTTCATAATCAGAACGCATCTTGTCTAATTGTGCTTTTTCATCTTCTGTTAAAAGTTCTTGGTATAAAGGATAACGATCTCCGAATAATTCTACCTTATCATCCTTTTTAACATACTTCATTCCATAGATTTTATCTTGGGCACGCATTACAAAATATTCATCATATACTTCAGAAATAAAATACCAAACTTTATCTTGCTCATTGAAAGACTCAATTAACTTATATAAAGAACAACGAATATCTTCATGACTTAATTCAAAAGAAATAGAGAATCCCTTTTTCTTCTTGTCTTTTTCTTCTTTATTTTCTTCATCATCTTTTTTAGATTCGTCATCTTTATCTACTTCATCATCTTCAGGTTTAGCTTTTTCATCACCTTCAACATCTTTTTCACTATCTTTTGTATCTTTTTCGACTACATCTTTTTTAGTGTCTTTTTCTGTATCTTGATCTTTTTCTAAATCTTTAGTTTCATCATCTTTAACAACTTCTTCGTCATCAATTTCTGATTTCTTTTTAGCATATTTTTTATTCATATCTCCACACTCCTTTCTTCCATCTATATCAAAACTTAATAAGACTTCATTTAATCCCTTTAAGGTTTGAATTAATTCATTTTCGATATTTTTGTTAAAAAACAAAGAATTACTTTCTTGTTCAAAGTCTTTTAAAGTAATATTAGAACCTTTCATGCCAGGATTTATTTTGTTACCAGACTCATCACAACCTAAAATTGTTATACCTGTATAATAAAAATCATTAATGATTAAAAGCTTCTTTTTCTTGTCATATTCCATGTCTCTAATTGATATTTCAACACTAACCGAACATTCTTTATCTCTTTCTAGGATGTCCTTCGCCTTTGAATATAAATCAAAAATATAGCCATCAACTACAACATAATTCTTTTTAGCTTTTTTATCATATTTAATTCGCACATTGCCAGATTCTGGAATGATACCCACTGGATACTCGTCATAAATCAACTCATCATCTTTCTCATGAAAATTATGAGTATAAAATTCTGGCTCTCCGTCTACTTCATGAATAAAACCCAAAATAGGTCTATTATAAATTGAATTAAGAGCCTTCTCTTGAGCCTCGTCAGTAATAAACGAACCATTTAAGTTTTTCTTTGTATGGTTGCATTTAAGAGTGACAGGAGTAAGTCCTTCAATATCCATTTTCTTATCTTCATCATAAGAAACACTTCCAAATAATTGCACATTGATTTGGTGTTGTTCCTCCTTAGATTCAAATGTGATATTTTGGTTATTCTTAATAAAAAATGAATATAAATCATCTAAAGTTAATAATCTAGACATTCCACTACCTCCTTTCTACACTCTTTATATCGTTAGAACATCAAATTATTCGTTAAAGAGTAGGTAAGTCTTTCATTTGAAAAAGTAAATATATCTTTATCGAATACGAACATATACATACCTATTGGAGCTTTTATCTCCGAAAAACCATGCTCTTTAAGAAAATCACGTGTTCTTTTATCTTTTGTTTGAATAAATTGATATTTTTCCATTTAGTCCACCATTAATTCTTATTATCAGCCTTATCTCTAGAAGCTTCGCCATCGTCAGTTATTTCTGATAATGGCTTTTCTTGTCCTCCACCTTCTGGCGTTTCGCCTTCGGAATTTAATTTAGTATCTTCTGCACTTCTTGTAGCAGCGGTTTGTAATGGCTTAAATAAGTTTTCAATATCTAAAGCACTTTGCAACTTAGCCATTGAAATCATTTCTAATTCTGAATAACCATTCAAAGAACCAATAGTCATACTGAAAGGTAAACCATAGTTCAAGTCTTTAATTAAAGCCTCTTTGTATGCATCCTTTGTATATTCAGTCACTTCTAAGAATTTAATTCTAGAATGGTTTTCCATTTGAAAATCTAATAATCGATTTACAATAGCCTGAGTCTGAGGCAATAATGCTGAAATTGCAAACTCTTGGTCTGACCTAATCGCAGCAGTATAAGCGGTAGTCCCTGAAGGAGGGCACAAAGTCTGAACACCACCAGAAACTGTTAAAACAGACTTGGTAGCATTTTCAATCTTATTAACATCAGTAGCCTGATCTTTATCAAATGTTATAGGCTCGACTGGAATAGGTGTAATGATAGCATCCGCATAATTCGGTAGGGAATCGGTCATTTTATTAAAATATTCAATAGCCATACCTGGATCAATTGCAAAGTCATTCACTTCATTCGTGTTATTAATAGTAGGAATAGTTGCTACTAATAATTTATAAATGTTTTGTTCGCTCGCAATAGCTTCGATTTCAGCCAAGTCTTCTAAGTTAATAAGACTATTAAACAACCCCATATATGGAGGCAAAGGAATTTCCCAATCATCTACATTTACTTTTAAACAGACACAATTTTGATCTGGCATAGGTTGCCACTTACCATTTGCTCTATCATTAACATAAGCATTGTACATTGTAGTAAACGGTTCTCCCCACATTTCCAATTGTTCAGAACGGTTACTAAAATAACTCATGTCCATGTCAAAACCTAAATCACCACCAGTTTTATAAATTCCTGTTACTTTACAATAATCAGGGTCTAGTGGCAAAATAAAAAAGCCCGTCTCATCAAGATAGGCACATCCATAAAATACATCTTCTCTCCAAGCTGTAATATAAGCCTTTAAAAACTCCAAAGGTAAGTTCATACGCTCTAAAATCTTTAAAGTATCATTAAAGCTAGAGAGAATTTCTTCGTTAGAAACTTCTTCAACTAAATCATGAATTGGAACAACTGTTCTATAATTTAAATTAATCATATTGGCATTATAATTAACCAAACGTCTATAGACCTGACTTCTATAATATAAGAACCTAGACAAATTTCTTAAGTTCTTATATTGAGAAAGCGGGTTCTCCATATATGTTCGCAACGTTTCTTTACTGAACGTACTAATCGTTCTATTGCTTGTTTTAGCAGGGTTAGCTAATTGCAAAGCTTGCTTTGAACGTTCGAACATTAATTTGTCCCAATCTTGCTTAGAAAAACTCTCTTTTACTTCCGCAGCAGTTCGTTTATTAGGAACACTGTTATTTTTATTCTTTGTATTTGTTCTTTTTCTAGAAGAACTATAATTTTTAGCCTTCGCAGCAGTTCGTTTATTGGAAGAGCTATTGTTGGAGCTTTTAC
>CAVDWX010000104.1:0-6865 GCA_963612735.1 Gemmiger formicilis
TTCGAGAAAGGAAAACAAAAATAATGATTAGTTCAAATGATTTAAAACCAGGTCAGCGACTTATGCAACTAATCAGCACAATAAAAACACCAGTAAATTACTTTATTTAAAGGAGATTTGAAGGTAACTTCGACTTATTAAAATTGATAAAATCCGACACATTCCGAAAAAAGCGTGTTCAAAGTGTGTCGAAAACATGAACAAAAAATATATGGCTCCACATCCCTAATATTTATTTACTTATATAAAAAAATAAGGGCTCTTATTCTTCTATATGAATAAATAAATATTTTTTTATTTGGCTCTTCGCACCTGATTGATTGCCTGTGACTAAAATTATATAATTATTTTAACTTAGATGATTCCAAGAATAATTATATCGAGTCTTTAACTTAGAGAATCTAATAGGAGGCAATATGGGCATACTACAATTTTTTTCTTACTTCTTCGAACCTAAATCAACTGATAATAACAACGAGCCAAAGGAAGAGAAGCAACAGGATATTAAAACAGAAAACGACAAGCCACATCTTTCTTTGGATCAAGTTAGAGATGAATTAATAACTATGAACACTGTAATAAAGAGCGCATCTAAATTAATAGATACTAAGCTGCCTTATACAAGATTACGTTCAGCTCAATTATTAACATGGGAAGAGGACTTGCTTACTCCAACTGGCAAGGAAAAGAAAATTCCGTTTACGCTTATATTCCAAGTTGATAATAACCAGTTAGGCACTATGCGATTTTTTAAAGATAAGACTATAGCATCTATCAAGGTGACTACTTGGAGAAAGGATGAAGGATGGACTATAAAAACTAACAATGATGGTTCTCTTACTGTTAGTACGATTGATTATATAAATATGGCTACTGAAGGTAGAAGAAAGCGTATTTATGACCTCAATCCTAAGCCTAAAAGAAAAATTGTAAGAAAAGACACTGGCAATAAATATAAACCAACAGAGATTGACAGAATGCAACACCAATCTGCGTCTAAAGAATATGTTAAAGCTATAACTGAATATTTTTATAATGATTATCCTGTTAAACCATTTATATCACTCGATAGAGAAAAGAATACAAATTGGATAGAGCAAGCGAAGATGTTTGGTGCTACGCCACACGAATTCAATATGACTCCATTTAAAGATGGATATTTGCAAGGACACATCTATATGCTTTACTGGTTAACTAAATTTAATCCCGAATTTAGAAGAGTTCCTTCCTACTTTGAATATGAGTATGGCATTGAATTTTTTAAAGAGTTAAATCTTCTAAAAGAAATGAACTTAATTGACTCTACTAATCATGTTACTAAAAAAGGACACAATTTAATGATGAAACATAAAGAAGTATTCGAAGAGAGTATTCAATAGTATCATTTGAGTTAAAATGACACCGTTAAAGATAAAAATGACCCAATTGAATTTACTACAATAAAAGGAAGTCGCACACTGAATTAATGATTGTATAAGAAAAGAAAGTTAAATGTACGACTCCCTGTAAATAATATACCAAATAAAAGTGACAAAATAATTACAAAACGTCAAAATTTCAATTTATTTTTAAGTCCAAACCGTCATTATTTCAACATTGTAAAATAAAAACGTATTTTCTGTTTTTAATTATAAAACTTATAGAATTATTTACTGTAAAATCAGATATCTACGCCATTTTTGTTTTTATCTGTTTTTATGTAGATATCAAGTGTCACTTTTGATTTGCATAAAATTTGATATTTTGTTGCTTTTTCGTGCTATATTGAGCAGATTAAACTTGCGTTTTCGTGAAGGCTTATTTCAAATGTGCAGAAAATACAAAGAATTACTTATTTTAACTTAAAAATTGCTTTTTAACTTAATTAAAGTTAAATTACAGAATTTAAGTTAAAAGTATGACTTATTACAACTCATCAAGTTTAAATATCACGCACAAAATCATAGCTAGATTTAGATCAATTTACACATAATCTGCTGAAGATAACCATAGATTATTTTCTTATTTCAGTTTTTAGCTTTAAATTGAAATAAGGGAAGGATATATCGCTTCTTATTTCAATTTAACTTGTTTGTAACACATTACTTAAACAAGTTTGATAAGAGACTGATTGGAGCTTATCGGAACAAATCCTCCTGTATCGGCAAAATAGCTAAGGGTTTTGTTCAGATTCTTTGTTAGAGTTTTGCCGATAAATCCAAAAAGTATAAAGAATTCTAAAAAGTATAAAAGGGTATAAAAGAGGTTGCTGAGGAGTTTTAGGGAACTTTTCAAGCTAAAACAACATCAAAAGTTCCCTATATCAGAACGAAAAGTGGGCATTGCCTCGATAAAAACGGACATTCAGCGTTCAAAAGTGGACATTGGAGGTTGATTTGAGTACTTGAGAGCCTCAAAAGTGGACATTCGCGTGAAGGTAGGGGAGAGTTGGAATTTATCCGTAATCGCCATTCTTCACAATTTGACATAATAACCATCGCCACAACCCCGAAACAACCACATCGTTTTTCCGACGATTGGCGGGAAATTTTCCCGATACTTGGCGAATGAGTCAGATAATAAAACTATAGATTTGCTCCACATACTAACATAAAAATACAGTGAGAGGAGAAAATATAATATTAGCTCATATATTAGCTAAAACCATACGAAATCCATTGAAATAGATAATATATTATCTCTACAAAAAAGGCAGACGTTAGTCTGCCAAAGTATAATTGTTGATTTTATTGTTTAAATAGCTTCTTGTATTCCTTTTAATTCCTTTTGGCTTTCTACATAAACCAATGATCTAATAGCGTTTTCTCGATTACTTACATCTAAACCGACATACTCCTCCATGAATCGTTCTAATTCTCGTTGAGAATACATATAATTACGTCCTGTTTTAATCGCTCTTAATACACCTACTTCACGTAGCATGGTTACATTATCTTTGTTGCAATTTAATATTTCAGCTATATCGGCTTGTGTGAGCATCTTTAGCTTTGATATCGTTAATTTATTCGTCTCGCAACTATTCATTTTTATTATTTAATTCCATTGTGGTCATAATACAATAATTGGCTAAATCCAATAGGGAATCTTCAAGCGATTCGTCAGTATCACCACCATCTTCTTTCGACAAGATTAGCTGTTTGATTCTGTTATACTTATCAGACATTCTAGTGAGAGCTGCGATGTAGCCAAACTCTCTCACTGACTGTCCAAATGAGTCTCCATATTTGCTGTTTTTAAGCTTGTAGACATCGTTTAGCGAATTGCATATCTTTTTATGTCTTGTGACTAAATCACCGTCTAACGCATCGTATGATATGTCATATGAGGTTAGAATTACTTTTTCTTTTATATTAAGTGCCACTAGAACCAACTCCTCCTTTACGAGAATTCTCGGCTTTATCATAATCAGCAACCAAATATTTCATAAAGATACCTTGTACAACTCTATCTCCCTTGCTAATTACAGCTTCTTTATCAGAACAGTTATAAAATTTAAAACCAATATTTCCGTCATTGTCTGTATTTTCGAAATAATCACAGTCAATAACGCCAGTTCCATTTGCTAATACAAGTCCTTTTTTAAGTCCTAACGAGCTACGAACATAAAGTTGTAAAACTTCATCATCTTCCATATAGGCTTTCACATCTGAAAAAATTAACGGAGAATAAGAGTGAGGTTTAACTGTGAAATTAACTGGCGAATAAAAGTCATAACCAGCGCTGAATTTAGAAGATCGCTTAGGTAATGTAATCGCCACATTCGTCTTTTTCATATCAGCTTTAACTTCTAAAAATCCCCGTTTTTTAATTCCTACATTCCTCATTTTAATTCCTCTTTCTTCACTGTTTTTTGCCCTAACAATACAAAGCAATCCAGCCAACAATCTCCATTTTTTTGCTCTTGAACCGTATAATACAACACAGCTTCGTCAATTGCGTCTGGAATTTGATAAACTAAGTCTTTATTATTGATGCACTCAACAGTATAATTTTCTTTTGAACTAGGGAATAATTCTCTGTTAAAAATATCTACTTGCTTTTTAAATTTTTCAATTTTCTTTTCTTTATTAAACATCTTTACTCCAATCCACTTAAAATTAGTTCTTTTGCATAGGGAAGTGATTCAATCCACTCTCCAAATGTGTCTACCCATTCTTCTTTTAAACGATGAGGATGATAAACTCTTTGTTTGTAAATATTAGCAATAGTCTCATAGTTAGCATCCCAATAGCTCGTTTGAATAAAAGATTCAGGTAAAATGCGTTTAGCCAATACCAATAATTGCTCCTTTGTTAAATCAGTTGACTTAACGCCTAAATACTTAAGACGTAAATCTTCTAATTCTTCAATTACTGGAATAACGATTTGTTTTGCCTTTTCATACACTTCTGATTCTTCGTCTCCTAAATAAAATAAAGATAAGTCAATCGGATTTTTATTATTTAAAAGCTTATGCATCGTGCTTTCTGAGTTCATAGCAGTAGCCACGCGATATTGATCCAGTTCTTGAAAGATATACCTAGGCATACTAATCTTTGCTTGAACGTGAATCATTCGTCTAAACTTAGAATGTTCTGTTCCTGCTTTAATTAGATTGGTAGCTAGTGTCAGGTCGTTATCTCCTAAATATAAAATATCACCATAACGTTTTGTGTCTTTTCTACTGTAACTCTTCATTGGTGCTCTCATGCCTTCTAACGCAGCGCCAAATCCACTTACTTCGATAGTCTTAATATTAATATCTCCCATTTAAACCCTCTTTCTTTTTAAAGCTTATGCTTAATATATTTAAAGTAATTAGCATTTAAAAAACATACACTCGCAGATAACATTAAAGAAACAATCTGCCAAAATGCCAATCCACCAATTTTAAAAATAGTCATAAAGAATAAAACAATCAGCAAGATAAAATTTAAAGTAAAAGAAGAAGAGAAGATTAAATAAATTCTCTTAAATTTTCTCATTTTTTAACCTTCTTTTTGCTTTGAATGCGAACATTTTTTAATTGCTCGTTTACCATTTTAGGAGTAATCCCATTATGTTTTAAGATGGCATATAACATAGCCTTTTCAATATCTTCTTTATCTTCTGAGCATTTCTTTACAATTGTTGTTTTTTCATCATCTTTAATAACAAATGTCTGTTTATCTTTGTTGTAATACATATCATAGTAAGATAAAGGGTTCTCCTCACGAGATGAAATACTCTTAGCCACTTCGTCTTTAATATAATCCCAAAAATAATCATCTCTAAAATCAATAAATACAGTATCGTAATCTAAAACAAGATCAAAAACATCAATCATATAATTATGCGTAGTTCAAACACAGAACTACATCTCCTTTCTTTATATATTTTAACATATATATTAATTATGTTCAGTCTAAATACATGCAGAATCGTATTTTTTGCTTAAAATTGTTTTGACTTCGTTTAATGAATTGCCTAAAAATATTTTTTGAGTTGTTATTAGAGGGGGAGCAAACTTTATTTCGTAATATTTATCTAACTCGCCATAACTTTGTTCTATATGTAAACGAATATTATACTTTTTTTCTAACTCTTCCATCTCTTTTAATTGAATTTCCATTTTAGCTCCTTTAATTTTTATATCAAAAAAAGAGGGCAGAACCCTCTAAATTTAATTGAAATATTTCTCTTAATTATTTTTCTTCTACATTATCCCAAGGAATTTTATGTAATACCATGCCTTCTACTCCTAATGCTACGAATTTATCATGCGTCCACAATACTTCATAGTAAGGGTAGGTGGGAACAAATTTCTTACCGTCTATATCAATAGGTTTAATTATCCTCATTAATCTCATAAGTTGCCTCATTATCTAAAGCTTGTACTTGTTCTGATTGTGTTTCGTCTAGTGTCGCTTCTTGCTTAATGACGGCATTTAATGTGTTCTCAATATCATGGTTTAAGCTATCAAACATGAGTTTGATAACCGAAATGGGAACACCTTCATTTAATGCCTCATTTACAAAATCTGTTAAGTCTGCTTTAGTTTTTTCAATTAATGTATTAATCTTCATCTTAATCTCCTTATCATTCTTGTTCCTTTTTATAAAATAAAAAAGAGCTTTTCAGCTCTTATTAATTTCGTTTTGAAATTCAAATAGTTCAATCGCTTCTGTAATCTCCATTCGGTAAACATTTAAAGGTTTTAAGTCTTCGTCAACGCCAAATTCACTTACTTCATTTAAAGTTAGAAAGTCAACGAATATTGGATAATCTTTATAATCGACACCTTCAACAATTGGTATCTCAGTTTCTTTTTCTAGATCAATTAATTTGTAATAGACGTTTACTTCAATGTTCCCGTATTCTTCATACATATCCTTTAATTCACCGATAATATCTTCACTGTCTAGACTTACATTTAACTTTTTGCGATTTCTAATTTCATTTAATAATTCGTTCATATTGCCTTACTCTTTCTAACTTAAGATTAAATCAGAAAGAGCAATAATGCAATATGAGTCTTAATTGCACTATTATTTTATTATTATTCACTTTCTACAAAATCACCATGCACGAAGTCTACTTCCTCGCTCATGATTTTTTCTTCTGTCTCCTCGTACTCTTTAGCTTCAACGTCCATAGCATCGTCATAGACAAGTCCTGTGTCAACTTGTCTGATGCGATAGCCTTGGTCTGAGTACGAGTGATAAAAATTGTTTATTTTTTCTACTTTGATTGCCATTTAATCACCTCTCTATATCTTTGATTCGTCAAGTTCGCCTGTGATGGTTCCGTCTACTGTGTAGTCCTCGAGGGCTCTGAATTGATTAGCATAAACACTCCAATTCGTGGCGGTCTTGTAAGAGTCAATGAGGGCGGATGGTACGTAGA
>CAVDWX010000105.1:0-6390 GCA_963612735.1 Gemmiger formicilis
ACAACACCTACATCAATGACATCATCGAAAGATATTCTCTTCGTAACGATTCAGCCATTCGAGATTTAGTGAAGGTGATGGCCACAAATGTTGGTTCTATTGTTAATCCTACAAAGATTGCAAACACCTTCAAAGCAGAGATGAAATCTTCCATTCAATCCGTCACAGTCAGTAAATACATCGAGCATATGGAGGATTCATTCATGATCAACCAAGCCTCAAGATATGACCTCAATGGCAGAAAGTTCATCGGAGCTTCTAGCAAATACTACTTCGAAGATATGGGACTAAGGTATGCAGCAGCTGGCTTTGTCGGTAAGGACCAAGAACCTCATTACATGGAGAACCTCATCTATAACGAGCTAATCTACAGGGGTTACAACGTCTCAATTGGAGTCATTCCAGTTTTCGACCATTCTGGTGAGAAAACAGCAAGAATGAATCTTGAAGTCGATTTCATAGCTGAAAAATTCGATAAGGTCATCTACATCCAATCTGCCATGTTCATTCCAGATGAAGATAAGATGAATCAAGAATTAAGACCATTGAAACTAGTCAAAAAAGCATATAAGAAAGTTTTGATCACTAAATACGAAGGCAACGGGAAATACGATGAGTTTGGCATACTTCATCTCAACCTCTTCGATTTCTTACTCAACATAAATTCTTTAGACTAACTTGAAGGAAACTTTGTGTTTTCTTGTTATGGATAATGCATATTTTCTCCTTTCCACACATATTTGTGCATTAATTAATTGTTTATCATTTATTTAGTGCATATTTATGTGCGTTTGCACATTTTTATGTATTAGCTTTCAAATCCTTGCTGGATGTATTCAGTCGTTTCAATCGACAATCTTCCTCTTTTTGATGGAGAAGAAATCATGAAGCATTCTTCTCTTTTGGCATGGGCGATGTAATCAAGTTCTTCTTTATTGAAAGAGCCGCTGTTCTTGTATAGAGCCATAAGTTCATTGAGGTCATTAGGACTGAGATTGAAGATGAAGGAATACTGAGAAACATTGATGATAGCTTCTGCTTTTCTAACCGTCTCAGGCGTTCCCATGAAGTCCTTGATGTTCTGGGTGATGATAATGAGCATCCCGTTGTATTTACGGATTCTCTTGGCAAGCGAATACATGAAATCAAGGGCAATCGGGTATTTCACATCGATGAAGAGATGAGCTTCATCAATTGCGATGACAATCTTGCTATCGGTATGATTTGTGATGTTCATTGATTATTTGCGACCTTGGGAACACCCCATTTGCAAGCTTGGGAACAGTAAAAAATGTAAGTGTATTTGCAAGCTTGAGAACACCATAAAAAAGGAGCATAAGGAATTACTTCTTATACTCCGATTCTAGTAGTTATTCTTTTAATTTATTAACCAACTTTTCGCCATAATATTTTCGTAAATTGGCATCTCTTTTTCTAACGAGAAGCTGTTATGCATAATTCTTGCTAACGATAATCTAATATTGTGCCAATTTTAAGAAAAACGATATTCGAAAATTGTGCCACAGTTATATACTTCCTTATATATCACAAGGAGGTAAGAAAGGTGATTAACGTTATGCAAAAAAACAATGTTATCGCTCTGCATAATCTTGGCTATTCCGGGCGTGCTATTGCTGAGAAGCTGAATATTCATAGAAATACTGTTAATAGGTATATCAAAGAATTTAAAGCTGTTATGTTAAAGATTAACGAATGCACAAGCGATGTTGATTCCTCTGCTATTCAAGAGGAATTTTTAAGTCGAAACAAAATGAAAATTATAAATCGACCAAAAACGGTATTTGTTGGTAAATTAAAAGACCGATTTGAAGAAATTGTCAAACTAGATTTAGAAAGAGATATTGTTCTAGGCCTTAATAAGCAAAAAGTCAACGCAGCGGTTATATATCGTATGTTGACTGAAGAAGGATATAAGATAGGAGAATCCACGGTTAGGAAATATTTCGCTATGTACAAAAAGAAACATCCTGAAATATTTATTAGACAAGTCTATGAGCCTGGGAAAAGAATGGAATATGATTTTCATCAAATCAAGGTAGTGATTAATAAAATTCTAAAAGTCTACCACCATGTTACTATTTCGTTTCCTTTTAGTGATCATATTGTTGGGTTCTTATTTAATGATGAAACCTCATTAACAGTTATAACCTCATTAGTGCAAGTTTTTGAAGAAATTGGTGGTGTTCCTGAAGCTATTGTTTTTGATAATATGTCAACAGTAGTTAAAAAAATAATTCGAAAAAACGAAAAGGAATTCACCGACTCTATTCTTAAACTAGCGGCATATTATGGCTTTGAAATTGTTACTTGCAATGTAGCAAAAGGAAACGAAAAAGGTCATGTTGAAAATAGCGGTAAAATTACAAGAACGGACTTCTTTTCTTTAAAATATGAATTCGATAACGAAGAAGAATTACATATCTATTATCAAGAACAATTAAGAAAATTAAACGAAAAGAATAATGCAAGATGGGAACAAGAAAAATTCTTCTTAAAAAGAAAACCGAATCGACCATATGTCATTTCGATATTTGGCAGTTCAATTCTAAATTCGTATTGTTGTGCTTCTGCTGATAAAAATTTTTACTCAGTTCCAGAAGATTATGCTGGCAAACAAGTTGATTACCAAATCATTAATGACGAAATAATCTTTGCTTATCAAAGCAAAGTTATTGCTAGACATAAAAAGGTTCTCCCAAAAAAAGAGACTGACAAATTGTATCAATCTCAATTTTGAACCTTGGCAGGGGTGACAAGAATCGAACTCGCATCAGCGGTTTTGGAGACCGTTGCACTGCCATTGTGCTACACCCCTATAGATGGTGGCAACTGCCACCTAATACTATATACTACGAGCAATTTTACTTACAAGACCCATGTCAACTTTTCCAGCGTAATTAGCTTTAAAATGTTTCATCACGTTAGGAATGGATTTATCTTCTAGGCTCAAAATGATGTTTTTGATTTCTTCTTCGGACATCATCGTTGGTAAGAAAGCTTTTATCGTTTCTATTTGTTTATCGATAGAAGCAACACGTACCTCATTATGAGTAGCGACATATCCACTTCTTTCATCATCTAATTCTTTTAAAGTTTTTTGAATGATGGATATAAGTTGAACATCACCAACCTCTTCTCCTTTAGCGCGAGCTTCTACTTCCACTAATTTGAACTTAGTTAAAACAATAGAAAGAACAGCACGAGCGTCATTATCATGTTCCTTCATAGCTTTGATATTATTAGCTTTTATTTGGTCTATTAACATAATTAATTCTCCTTCTTCTTTCCTTTACAAAACAAGAGATATGACATCACTGTTGCTAATGCAACAATGATACTTGAAGTAAGCAAGATTACAATACTATTATTCTTGTCACTATTCAAGATATCGATATGATAATTGCTTGCAAATGTCGCAAATTTTGTCCCATCAGAAAGATTTAAAATTAATATTTCTTCACCCTCTTTAAAAGTCTTATTATATTCATTTACCATCGTCATTAATTTATTGATATATGATGTCAAATAACCATTATCATTATATTCATCTAGAAATAGACTAGATGATTTATCATCGTTAGATAATTCATTATAAAGTTCCACTAAGGTGACAATATCATCTCGATTAGACCAAGAAGATGCGCATGTTAATGTATCGAATCCTTTCAGGAAAACAATAAAATCTTCAACTTCACTATTTTTAGTGGCATAAAATTCTAAAGATGCCGTATTTGAATCACTATAGCCCTCTCCTTGAGCAATTAGTTCAACCATGTATTCTCCTAAGGGGTAATTAGAAAAATCAAACTGAGTGGCATTTAAATCAAATTCTTGTACATCAGCATTAGAATCCATAACAATCAAATGATAATTAGTGGCTCCTTTAATCTCATTCCAAGATAAAATTTTAGTAGCATTAAAAAAGCTAAGAGACGGCGTTAATAAACAATTTTTCTTTAATAAAGATGATATTGATAATCTCCCGCTTCCAAAAAATGAAGAATCGCCTAAATCAATCGCGGATTCTTTTAAAGCTGATAAAACTTTATCGTGATTATAAGTGCCAGATAATGATGAAAAATATGCAGAACCTTGATATTTTTGTAAAAATAAAGCAATCGCACCGCTTACTAAAGGTGAAGAATAGGAGGTGCCTTGACCTGATTTAAGTTCATCATTAATTGAAACATATTGGCAGTATCCTGGAGCAACGATATCGATCTTTCCATAATTTGAATATGATGCTTTTGTCGTTAAACTTCCTTTATCTAAAGACCCAACCGAAATGACATGATTTAAACAAGATGGATAACACGGATTCTTCGAGATGTCTTGATTATAATTCCCAGCCGCCGCGACGATGGTAATCCCTTTTTGATAACATTTATCAATCCATGGTTGAAGGATGCTAGAAGGAGAAGTTCCCACTCCTGATATCGTTTTATTGTTATATATAAAAGAGTCTCTATATCCCTGGAAAGACATATTGATAATATCAACATCACCTTTAAGCCCACTATCGGACAAGATATATTGAAGGGCTCCACTGATATTATACCAATCATATCCATTGTTATCATTTGTCACCTTTAAAATAATCAGTTCAACACGAGGAGCAATTCCTAAATAAGAGCCATCACTATTTGTTCCCGCTAAAATGGAGGCAACATTAGTTCCATGACCTAAATTATCATCTAGATATGAAGGATTTTTATCATATGTATACCATGTAATAGAACTAACAGCTCCTGAAGAAGTATAAGTAGTTTTTAAAGTCGCGGATTTATCAGAAATTTTAAATTGCTTACTATCGATATCAATACCGCTATCAATAACAGCAACTTTAATAGAATCACCTTTATAGGAATCTAAATAATCTTCAATATCTAAATAATCAAATTGAATAGGTGTTTCATTAAAAGAAGAAACTAAATTTAATTGATTATTAACTGATAAATTAGATGATGGTTCAAAACCAGCGTTGATAAAATGTAAATCAGCAAAAGATGATAAACACCCAAATATAAGAGAATTAAGGACGAGTAAATAGTTTCTATTTTTCATCGTTTTTATGATATTATCGTCCTCCAATAACTAAAATTAGTATCTTCGGAAGTATAGGAATATACATATTGTTTTTCATAATCAAAAAACAATGACATACCATAAGCATTACCCGCCTCATCACCAATAGAATTATGAATAACAATATCGTCGATTTGGTTAATACATTCATTAATATAAGTTATGAGTTTACTATCGGATTTAAAAGACGAATTAGTTTTCATATTAGTAAGCATATCTTTAGCGTCGAAAACGGCATAATCGTATTTATAAGTAACATAATTTTCAGTATATTCCCCAAAATTCTTAGATGATTTAGCAACCGTTTTTAATTTTGAATAAATAGAAGAATAATTATTGCAAAGATATTTAGCCATATTTTCAAATGATTCTAAATAAACATTCATTTTTGATAAATCTAATACAGATAAAGTCTGATCGTTAGCATATCTACTGCCATAATTTTTTTCGTAATCTGCAATAAATGTATCACAAATTTCTGAAAGAACAGTTTTAGTATCTTTGTAAGTATATAAATCATCTAACCAATTATCATAGTCCCAGCCTTCTCCAGCTTCGGATTCTTGAGCCGCCACCATGTAATTAAAGTAATGAGAATTAGTTTCAGCAATATCTTGTACTTGCATTAAACAGGCATCATAGCCAATCCATTCTAATTTTTCAGTTCTATTTAAATTAGTAAAAGTAGTTTTAAGAGCGGACTGTAATTCAGCGTTTGTAAGCATATCATCATAGCCATCACTATCCTTAAAATTTTCATCAGAACAAACGCCCATCATTCCTCCGCCGTGATTCCACATAATAACACCAGTCTTATCAGCGGGATAATTTGTTAATCCCCATTCTAAGAAACTTTGGAAGGTTGATGGAGCACCCATAGAAGCATTATTTAATGTACTAATTAAATTTAATTTGTTATTCGATATCTCATATCGAGAAAGACATTTATTTGAAATATTATATTTTGAATCCCAATTTTTTGCTCCGCCTGTCTCTATAACAATATTGATATCATTCGGTTTATTTTGTACGGATAACATTTCTTCTAAATCAGACGTAGCGAATCCTTGGTATGTCCTAGTTTTTTCATCATAAGTAGATTCTAAATCCGATCCACACATATAAATAAGAATGGTCCATGCATCCATTTCTTTAATCGTCAAATCAATGGAACTATTTATTGAACTATCTTTTGCGTAGCATAATTTTAAAGAATAAGTTGATGATGCTTCAAAACTTGAATCTAAGGAAACAAGATTACCATTTTTATATAATTCTAATTTT
>CAVDWX010000106.1:0-5540 GCA_963612735.1 Gemmiger formicilis
TCCGTTATAGGTGAGATAGCCATCGTTATGGCAATAGACACCCGTATATGTTCCACAATAGTAATTCAGTCTGATACGGTGTTATCAGGCTTTTTTGTTTGTTTTAAACTATATTTAATGATTTTTATTTCGCAATTCATTTGATTTATGATATTTTATTAGTCCTAAGAACTTCTAAAAGACATCATGAAAATTGTGCTGAAATCTAATGATCTTTATTTTACACGATTACAGTCAAGGGTGCTAAAATTTACACGATTATACACGATTTGAATATTTTTATATAAATGTCGCTTTAAAGGCTACCTAAAAAGCTCGTAAAATGTTATAATTTTATCAACTATTAAAATGTGGAAGGGACTAAATATGAACTATCAAGAAGCTATTAAAGAACTTAGAAGTAAAATGATTTTATCTCAAAAAGAACTAGCAGATAAACTAGGAGTGTCTTTTGCAACTGTTAATAGATGGGAGACTGGTAAGCATGATCCTACTATTAAAGTGAAGAGAAAGTTACAAAAGTATTTTAAGAAGTATGATATTGAGGTGAATGAATAATGCCTAATATTGAATTAAGTGACAAAGATTTCAAAATTAAATATCCAGGTATTCTAGAAATTTTACTTCTTGATAGAACTACTAAGAAGAACCTTATCTATGCTACTTCGAATTATCTAAATAAAGGCCATTTAGAAACTGATTATATTGAATTAGGATCTTTAGTGTTTTCAAAAAAGAATTTAATTAGGCCTAGAATTGAAAAATCAAAAGTTGAGCAAAAGAAAAGATCTAAAGATATGGCAGAGGTTTTTACTCCTTCATGGATTTGTAATCTTCAAAATAATCTAGTAGATAATGAGTGGTTTGGTTATGTTGGAGCATTTAATCAAGAAGGAGACAAATCATGGGTTTCTAGCTCTAAAGTAGATTTTAAAGATAAGAATTGGAAAAGCTATGTTGATTTAGAAAGAATAGAAATAACTTGTGGAGAAGCCCCATATCTAACTTCAAGATATGATGCTGTGAACGGACAAGAAATACTACCACACGATAGAGTTGGACTATTAGATAGAAAATTAAGGGCCATTTCTGAAAACATCGATGATAAGGAAGAGTATATTAAAAACTCTTATATAGCTTTAAAAAGAATATACGGATTTGATTTTCAAGGAGACAATGTTCTTTTAGCACGAAAGAATTTATTTTTTGATTATATTGAATTCTATTTTGATAAATTTAATGAAGAGCCATCAATCGAAGTATTGACTGAGGTTGCAAAGATTATTAGTTATAACATTTTTCAAATGGATGGATTGAAATTTGTTATACCATTTAGCTGTCATAAAGAAGAGTGTCGTCAGTTAAGTTTGTTTGATGAATTTATTCCAAAGCCTGAGGAGTGCCCTGGTTGTAAATCAGGAGATAATTCTAGACATAATGGTGTATACGCAACTATCAAAGACTGGCGAAGTAATCGAATTGTAAAATTTGTTGATATTGGGAATTAGGAGGCAATTTTATGAGTGAGAATGAGAAATTTGTAGCTACATTTGAATATAAACTAATTTATATTTTTAGAATCAATGATGGTCTTCATAGTGGTTATTTAAAGATTGGCGATGCTACATTAAAAATAAATAAAAAGTTTGATGAGTTTGCCCCATCGTGCCATGAACTAAATGCTGCTGCTAAGAAAAGAATCGATGAATACACGGTTACCGCTGGTATTTCTTATGAACTTTTATATACTGAAATTGCTGTTTATTTGGATTCTAAGAATAATCTAAAGGCATTTAGAGACCACATGGTTCATAACGTTTTGAAACGTTCAGGAATTAAAAATGTCTATTTTGATAAAGCGCATAGACAAAACGAATGGTTTGAGTGCGATCTTGAAACAGCTAAAAAGGCTATTAAAGCTGTTAAGGACGGTAAATCAGCCTTAGATGGCTGTGAAATAACTACATATCAAAGTCCGATTGTTTTACGTCCTGAACAAAAAGACGCCATCACCAAAACAATTAAGCAATTCAGCGTTAGCCACCATATGCTTTGGAATGCGAAGATGCGTTTTGGCAAGACATTGTCTGCTCTTGAACTTGTTAAGAGAATGAAGTTTAACAAGACAATCATCATTACTCATAGACCAGATGTAGATGCAAGTTGGTTTGAGGATTTCGGAAAGATTTTCTATGAACCAGATACCGAGTATTCATATGGTTCTAAAAATAATGGAAAGACAATCAAAGAACTTATTGGATCGAATAAACCATTCATCTATTTTGCTTCTATCCAAGATTTAAGAGGATCTGAAAAAGCTGGTGGAAAATTCGATAAAAATAATGAGGTTTTTGGCGTTAAGTGGGATTTAGTCGTAACTGATGAGGCTCACGAAGGAACTCAAACAGAATTAGGAAAGAACGTAAGATCATTATTGATTAATGATAATAACTATGACCTTAGTTTATCAGGTACACCATTCAATCTATTTGATCTTTATTCAAATGATGATACATATACTTGGGATTACATCATGGAGCAAAAGGCTAAGTATGATTGGATGAGAAATCCTGAAAAACTTGGTGATTCAAATCCATATGAAGAACTTCCAAAATTGAATATCTTCACTTATCAACTTGAAAAATTAATTCCTACAGATTTTGATTTAGATGATAAAGCATTTAATTTCAAAGAATTCTTTAGAACTTGGACTGGGAACAAAGAAAAAGATTTTGCAGAAATGCCATCTGATGTAAAGACTGGTGATTTCGTACATGAGGATGCAGTTAAAGCCTTCCTAGATTTATTATGCAAAAAGAGCGACGAAACAAATTATCCTTTCTCTACTGAAGAATATAGAGATTTCTTTAGACATACTTTATGGATGATTCCAGGTGTTAAGGAAGCTAAAGCACTAACCGAATTATTAAAGAAACATCCTGTTTTCCAAAATTTTACAATTGTCAATGTTGCCGGTGATGGTGATGATGATTTTAAAGAAGAACAAAAAGCTAGAGATAAATTATATAAAGCGATGACTAATCATCCTGAGGACACAAGAACCATCACGCTTTCATGTGGTCGTTTAACAACAGGTGTTACGGTTAAGGAATGGACTGCTGTTCTTATGCTTTATGGAACTTATATGACAGATGCGAAGACTTATTTGCAAACTATCTTTAGAGTTCAATCTCCTGGAAACTTAAATGGTAAAATCAAAGAAAATTGTTATGTCTTTGATTTTGCACCAGATAGAACATTAAGAGTTGTTTATGACTCTATGCAAAAAATGGCAAAAAGGAGAGAGCCAAAGATTGAGGTTGCTAAATTGTTAGGTGAATTCTTAAATTTCTGCCCAGTTATTTCTTTATCTGAAGTTTCTAATATGAGAGAGTTCAGTGCAAATGAATTACTTCAAGAAGTTAAACGAGTTTACGCTGAACGAGTCGTTGAAAGTGGATTTGAGGATAGATGCCTTTACGATGAACTTAAATTAAAACAATTAGATCAAAACGCTCTTGATAAGTTTGAAGAATTAAGAAAAATAATTGGTAAGACTAACCAAACAAAGAAAACATCTGTTGTTGTGAATGAGAATGATCTTACTGAGGAACAACGTAAAGAACAAGAAGAATTAGAGAAAAAGAAAAAAGAAAAGAAATCACTTACTGAAGAAGAAAAACAACGTTTAGAAGAATTGAAAAAACTTCAAAACCAGAAACAAACTGCAATATCTATCCTAAGAGGTATATCTATAAGAATTCCGCTTCTTGTTTACGGAATGGATATCGATTATACAACTGATATTACAATCGATGAGATTGAAGATAAAATCGATGACGTTTCTTGGACTGAATTCATGCCTGCTGGTGTTACAAAGGCTGTATTTAAGGATTTTATAGAATACTATGATAAGGATATTTTCGTTAGATCTTGTAGAAGCATAAGAGCAACTTCAAAGCAATGTGATGATCTCGAACCAACTGAACGTATTAAGAAACTCACAACATTATTCTCCAAATTCAAAAATCCAGATAAAGAAACTGTTTTAACTCCTTGGAGAGTAGTCAACATGCATATGGCTCAAACTATAGGTGGTTATTGTTTCTATAATGAAGATTATTCAAAAGAATTAGATGAGCCTAAATTTGTGAATATAGAAAATGTTACAGAAAATGTATTTGGCAATGATGGTAAGGTTTTAGAAATCAATTCAAAAACAGGTTTATATCCATTGTATGTAGCTTATTCGTTCTATAGAGCAAAACTTAATAATCAAGATTTACCTTTTGAAGAAAAGAAAAAAATATGGAATGAGGTTGTTGAAAATAATGTTTATGTAATTTGTAAAACCGACATGGCTAAACAAATTACTAGAAGAACATTACTTGGATACACAAAAGGCAAAATGAACGCTCACGCCTTTGATGATCTAGTAAATCAAATGAAAGAAAAGCAACAACAATTAGTAGATAAAGTCTTAAGACCATCATTCTGGAATAAAGGAGGACAAGTTATGAAATTTAATGCAGTTGTAGGTAATCCACCTTACCAGCTTTCAGGTGGCTCTGGTGGAACTAATGATGCTCCGATTTATCAATATTTTGTCGCAACAGTAAATAAGATTAATCCTGATTTTAGTTCCCTTATAATTCCAGCAAGATGGAGTGCTGCAGGCCGTGAAAATTTATTAAAGGACTTTAGACATGACATGCTAAATAATAAACATATTCGTAAATTATATCTTTATACGTCTGCAAATGATGTTTTTTCAAATGTAGATATTAAGGGTGGAATAATGTTCTTTTTAATAGATAAAAAATTTTATGGCACTTGTGATTATCATTATTTTGAAAAAAATAAATCTATTGTTTATAATGTTGACTTAACTAAGCATGAATTATTGATTCGTGATCCTATGCTAGCTAATTTTGTTGATCAAGTTTTAAAAAACAACACCTATCATATTTTTGTTGATCAAATTTTATCGAATGATACACCATTTGGTATTTCTTCAAATGTTAAGTCAAGTACAAAAAGAATTATTGATGTATCAAGTGTTAAAGATTCAACCCATGATGTAGCCCTTTATCATATTGAAAATTTGAAGAGAAAAGTAGAATTTATTTCTGAAAAAGTAATAACAAAAAATTCCAATGATATTATTAAGTACAAAGTGTTTTTAACCGGCGGAGCTGGCTCTGGAAATGATCCTTTTGTTTTAGGAAAACCTGAGTTTGCTGAACCACCAAGTGTATGTTCACAATCTTATCTGTATATACCTTTTGACACTGCAATTGAAACAAAAAATTTTATTAAATATTTAAATACTAAATTTTTTAGAGCATTGGTAGCTGCAATAAAAATTACACAATCATGTCCTAACCGTGTCTATAGGTATGTTCCATTGATCGATCTTAAAACTAATGATATTATTAACTGGGATTTAAATGTAGATCAAATAGATGATTTATTATTTAGGTATTTTAAAATTTCCGATGATATTAAAGAATACATTTATTATAAATTTAATTATATAT
>CAVDWX010000107.1:0-5518 GCA_963612735.1 Gemmiger formicilis
CTTATATTTTTTATTAATCATATTCTTTTAACCACCTTATAGATTATAAGGCGTTGTGCATATAAAATCAAGGAAAAAGTAGTAATAATTAAAAAATCTCTACATAGTAGAGACCTATAAAAATAAAAACGCCTTATAAAATTATGGAAGAGTTAGGGGTGTAATCGAAGATTCGTTCCAAGCATATCTGGTGGATGGAGCGGACTTCACTAAAAAGGAAGAATATCCAATCATTAGAGAAGATATGGTTCCAAATTATCCACCAGAAAAAATAATGCCTTTCTTTAAGGCGGTTACTTATCAAGGGGATTTGAGCGAATATGTCGTTTATTTCTATTCAAGTGATAAGACATTTGAAAGAATTAGAAGAAGCCCAAAACGATATTTAAACTTTTTCAAGCGTTGCAAAGGGATTATTGGCTTAGACTTTTCTATTCACACTGATATGCCTCTTGTTAAGCAAAAAGCCCAGATGAATGACAATTTATCGTTATCATTCTTCTATACAAATAACGGCGTCACATTATACCCAAATTGTCGATGTGGCGTAGATTCTCTTAACGATGAATATCTTGACGCTTTTCCAAAGCACACCTACATCGCTCTTGGCGTTCATGGCTTTATCCAACTAAAAGAGCAAAAATATGAATGGAGATTATGGATTGACACAGTTATTAAAAAGCTTGAACCTAAGGGCTTGATAGTTATCGGTCATCTTCCTAAAGATATTATCGATGACTATAAAGATGTAGTTGAGTTTCATTTCTTTGATTCTTTCATGGAAGAAAGATATAAGGAGGTGAAAAATTATGCCAACTAAAGGTGCAAGTTTGCGTTATGGGAATACCAATGGTGCTCATCATCGAGGTGAAGCAAATAAAAAAGTGAATTATGCTTGGGCGAAAGACTTTAATCGAGGTGGAATAAAACAACATTTCGATGAACATGGAAAGGAATTTAATGCTGCTTCTGAGCGAGATTATGCTGCAAAAGCAGTGCATTTTGCAAACGAGGTAGATAGAGACCATTATAAAAGCGTTGTTGATTATAAAAGAACTACATATAAGTATGATCCTAGAGATGGAAGACTTGTTATCGTTACAAAAGATGGTTATATAAGTTCATACCATCATACAGGTAAAAAATTCTGGTATTATGCAAAGAAAGGGAAAAAGTATGGCAAATAATTCGAAGCAATTAAAACCAATGAGCTGTCCAGTGTGTGATAAATTTTATTTTACAAAATTAAGTGAAGATGAAATATCTAACGGAGAGACACCTAACCAACAACAATGCGACGAGTGTGGATGGTTTTACGATTTAGAACAATCTAAAAATCCAGATTTAGAAAACCAAACCAACAAAATGTCATTAAATCAATACAAGGCTTGGTATAAAGAAAAATTAAAAGAAAATCCTAAATGGGAATATTATCAAGATTTTATTGGCGATCCCGAGCCTCACTTATGCCCGGTATGTGGAGAACATATGTTTGAAGATGGCTTAAGCTATGACATTTGTCCCGTTTGTGGTTGGCAAGATGATGGTTATGAAGTTGATCCTGATGATGAAAATGGCGGCCCATCCGAAAGATTTCTTGAACATAGAAAGCAATTTTTAGAAAAAAGAAAAATTAACCCAAAATATAATTGGTGGAAGGAAGTTAGAAAGCGTGATAAGAAGTGATTATAATTGCTAAATGCTTTTATAAACGAAATTGGTGCTTATGCTCATATATAATCAAAAGCACCCTAATAATGTTGCAATAGTATTAGTGAAAAATAGTGAAAAAATAGTGAAATTTAATAGAAAAATGTTATATTAATATCGCGAGGTAAAAATGATTAAAGTCACTATTGATAATGAAATATTAAATTCAATCTTGGACATTGAAAAAGAAAAGAATTCTTTAAATTTATTTAAAATACCTCTAAATTTATCTAACAAATTTAAAAAGAACACTAAAAAAAGGATGTCTTATGCCTCAAATAGAATTGAAGGTAATCCTTTAACATATGAACAAGCGGATGCTGCAATAGAATCTAAAAATAGACATTTTTTAAAACCGGAACAAGAAATAAGAGATTACTATCTAGCGTTAGAACTTCTGGAACAAAAATTAGAAAAGAAAGAACCGTTATCAATTAATCTACTTTTAGATGTGCAAAAACAAATATGTAATGGAGAAGCCAAAGAAAAAATAGGCCTAAGAGGAGCAATGCCTGCTGGAGTCTTATTTGCAGTGTGGAACTCAGATCACACACCTGCCTATATACCGCCTCAATATAATGAAGTCCGTTCTTTGCTAGAAGAACTATTCAACTACATCAACACATCAACAGATCATCCATTAATCAAAGCGGCGATAATTCACTATCAATTAGTTACTATCCATCCATTCGAAGATGGCAATGGTAGAACTGCTAGAATCATCTCTAGTTATTATCTATCGTTATGTGGTTATGGCTTTAAAAATATTGGATCATTAGAAGAATATATTTCCTATGACATTGAAGAATATTACAAATCTTTACAAATGGATTTGCCAGCTCTTTATTATGAGGGAAGAAATAATCCACCACATCCTGAGATTTGGATTAAATATTATCTAAAAGTATTTAGCTTATATGCTCATAAAGTTTTATCAATTGCTCAAAGCGAAACTAAAGATAACATGAATGAACGATTATCTCATCTTTCTAATAAAGCAAAAACTTTCTTGAACTATCTAATTAAGAACAAGATTGATACATTTACTCCAATTGAAATGTCATCAAAAATGAAAGTAACAAATCGAACCATAATTAATTGGTGCTTAGAACTATCCAATAACGGATTTCTCAAACCAATAATCGTTAATAAAAGGATAAGAAATTATAGACTCATCTAGTAGTGGCGCCTCTAATTGGCTATATTTAGTTTGCCACCACCAAATATAAGCAAATTATTGAACATTATTCGCTGGATTGATTAATTAGATTTTGCCTTTTTCAGCATATATGCCAATATATTCCTATGATCGAATAAATATTTAATTGTCAAAACAATTTGGCTTTTAAAATAGTTGACTCAATGTTGCGTTTAATATACAGATAAAACTCCGAGAAATCTAAAGTCTTATTTTATTTTTCTCGTACAGCAAAGTTTTACAAACACTTATTTATAATTTGATTATTTGTAGGCTGATTATTGGGCAAATACTGGCATACTGATTATTTGCCTCGCATATCTTAAAGAACATAAATTAAAAACTAAATCCCAAGTTTGTAAGTAATCATGTCTCTACAAAATTTATGATTTAATCATTTTATAATTAATTAAAAAACTTCAAAATATAGAAATTGTTTTGGCTTTTCCCACTCATAAACACAAGTCAAAAGTCTCTTTTGCAGTTAGGCCATGTTCATAGCAGTCAACCACCCAATCAGGAAAATCTGCTTTTGTTTTACTAGTAAGATTAGAAAATCCTCCCGCTAAAATACAATGAGAGGAATAAGTGCAAAGTTTATCAGCAAAATTCGCCCATGACTTTTTATCTAAATAATCATAAAACGCATTTGTCCCATATAAGATTGTTTTTAGTTCATTCATTTTTTTGGCGTTCATAAGAATTAGACCATCTTCATTAAAGCGAAAGAAACAATGATCAACTAATCCTTCATGGGGATGATCAGGCAAAATTGGAATATTGAACCGATGACAAGCTTTGTAAATCCTCTCCGATTCTTCCCGATCATCATTAACAATTAAACCAATTATCTCTTTTTCCATATTATTTTTGTGCCTCCGTTCTCCACATTTTTTGGATTAACATATATAACTTCATTTCTTCTTGTTGTAACTTTAAAATTAAAAGATAGCTTATTGGCGTATATATAAATATCATCAAATTCGAAGCGTATAGAATTAGGATTAGGAAAATATAATTTGCAAGATTCTATTTGATTATTTGAATCATATTTGATGTTATTCCAGCCAATATTTGTATCGATATTGCCTCTAAATCTGAGGATAATTTGATCAAAATACTCAGTTACGATATGTAAGACAAGTACATCATCAGCATATCGATATAAGCCATAAGCAATATGGCCAAAATTAAAATTTTGAGTAAAAGTTAAAAGATCATTTATATCTTGTTGATTTCTAATATATAACCATTTTCGATGAGTGCGATACCACATGAGTTCATCTTGATTTTGCATTATACATCTACTCTTAATAGACTCTAAGTTGTTAATATTATCAATAAACCACTTATAGCCAGTAATTTTTTCACTTACAACCCAATCAGGAAAATTAACATCGCCATTGCGGACAAGAATTATTTGTTCATACGGGAAAAAAGATATTTCCTCGATATCTTTAATTCTTTCGACTTCATTATCTTTATTAACAACATAAAAATATCTACAAACATCACGATTATCAATTGCAAGTATTGCTGATTCGTATGGTTTAGCATACTTATCGTCATATATTACTGCACGCATATTTTTTCCTCCTAGATAAGTGGGAGAAATAAAAGCTCCCATCATTACGATAGGAGCAATATAGCGTTTTATTATTCCCATCGTCCAAGCTTTGGCACCTTATCTATCATAGACAGGTTGTCGGTGGGTCAAAGGGCTTGTCCCTCGCCACTCTCTTTATGGATATGTCTATATTATTAATCTAACAAAGAACAATTAGCAACTATTATTTTTTGTTGTTCTCTCTTCTTTATTTGGTTCTCCACATTTTCGTGGGGTAATCGATTCTTGAAAAGTTATTGTTTTTTCGTGGGGTCGAGAAACTTAAAAAAGTGAGATTTTCAATCAAAACCCCACTTTTACCCCACGAAAATGTAGAGAACCATAAAGAACGTTTTTAGGTGCGTTACCACCGCGCGAATAGGTTTTAGGTCTCTATTCCGACCGATCTTGAGGATATTTTAATAGCTTCCCCTTGGCAAAAATCTTATAACATTCGTTATGATTTTTCATTTAACATCGATGTTTTCTAACGTTAATTTGCCACAACTAAAAAAGCAAAAAGCTAACACTACTAAAGATTAGATGGCTATGAAACTATGTGGCGTAAATAATGGCACCAATTTTGGCATAGATAATGGTGCAGATTTTTTAAGCACCAATTCATCAGATAGCTTGCATCATTTCCCACTTAAAGTGACTATCAATCGCATTAAATTTTGTTCTTTTTTCTAGTATTCTCAAGGCTACAAATAATCAATACTTTATGCGTAGTATTCTGGAGAACTTTAATCCAAAAGCACGCAAAAAAAATATTTGAAATCTCCGTCCGAATTTGCTATAAAAAATCTACAACGTGTGGCATTTCTGCGTAAATCCAGTTGCAGAAACGCCGCACGTTTTTTTGCGGAAATAAGGAAAAATTTTATAAGCAAATCGTGTAGCAGAAATGCGTAAGCCCAGATAGCTTCTGGATTCACGCGTTTCTTATTTTTTTGAAAGGAAAGGTGATTTTTATGGACACCGGAAATCAATTTTTAGGGACA
>CAVDWX010000108.1:0-5418 GCA_963612735.1 Gemmiger formicilis
GCAACATATTAAGTCTCCTTTAAGAAAGTTGCATTAACAAGGGAATTCTTATATCGGCGGAAACCCCCTCTTCTATATAAGCAATTGCATAGTTTAAATTAGTTAAGTCACAATAGCGAACTGGATAATTGCTATATTCAAGATTGTGATAAATGGACTGTAGTGTCTTAGTTTTAAATATTTTAGTTTTTACAAATAATGTAGCAAATGAACGAGAATATCCATGAGATTCCAATACGTCAGCATATTTATTAGTAAGAAAAGCTTCTATTTCAGAAATAGTCTTAAAACGAATTGCTTCAAAATCGGCAGGGCAGTTTATTGACGTTGAATAATCTTCCAGCCCCTGTTCAAAATACTTCTGAAAAGCATTGTAAATATCTTCGGAGGTAAGTTCTTCTATAAGAGTTAATTCTTTAGCCACAAGTTTTCTTTCTTCGGGCGGTATAAAAGAAGCAATAGGTCTAGGTTGATTTTTATTAACCAAACCAATTACCTTAAAAATACGAGCCCGTCTAATGTCAACAAAACAGGACAGGTCTGGGAGGTTGGGAGAGAAATGAAGGCCGGCCTGGCAAAAAGCAATTGGCCCATCATAAGTATTTTTACCCATTTTATACTAAAAAGCTTTATCTTTAAATGCACACATATCTTTATCAACAGCTTTGAATCCTTCAACCTCAATCCATTCACTTTCAATTGTATTATCAGTCGAAATCTTTTTATTAAACATTATCTTTATTCCCTTCGATTAATCTTTGTTAAAAACTTTTTCGCCTTCATCATAATTGGAAAAGGTAATTAACCCAACATCTGGATAATCTCCTTTGCATTTTAAAAGGCAGGATTCAAGGTCAGTCCCGTAAAATTTTTCAATTTCATCCATTGCCTCTTTATAAGTTTTGGCGAAAGTACAACCAGACTCACGGCAAATAGTTTCATTTACAATATTATAATATTCAACCCAAAAGATAAAAGGATATTTAGTCATTTAGGATACCTCCATAAACATTAGTGTTACTGGCGCATCTGTGCGACTAGGAAAATATGTTTCAAACAGCGCTCTTTTATATTGATAGTCGTTTTTATTAAACTGTGGCACGTCCACCAGAGAGTCGGTGCTCGCGTAGTCAAGGGCGAAAAGATAGGGCGTTTCTTCAGAATAAGCATTAACCATCAAAAGGATATTTTCATCTCGCAATTGGTTAAACATCTCTCCGGATAATGCTTCTTTGACTTCAAAGTCTCTAAGCCACCAACCATAACCCAAAACAGACTTATAGTTAACAGACATTTATTGTACCACTCCTTTTTATTTTCTATATATATTATAACATATTTTTTATAAAAAATCAAAAAAGGATGATGCTCTAACATCATCCTTTATCATTTTCAGTTAAGAGAATACTCAAAATCTCAATATCATCAACAGAGATACCAGAATCATCAGATGCTTTCTCAACAATAGCATCAATATCTGCGGTGCCGAGTTCAACTTCAACCTTTTCAGCAAGGATGCTTTGAAGCTCATTATTCACGCGGGACACCTCTTTATTAAATTCGTCAAGATACTCATCATTGATTTGACGAGCCTCTTGGCCATCTTCAGTAGTAATAATATGAGACTTCTCTTCGGTAAACCAAGCCTCATTAATCTCATCGGTTTTCTCTTTGCGGAAATTCTCAAAAGACTCAACGGTCGGCAGAATTTTGTCAATGTTCTTACGAATTAGCCACTAAGTCTTCAAATCAAAGCCATTAAGTCTTTTATCCTTACGCGCATTTTGATACCATTCAAAAATATTAACAACATCCATAGTTGTAAATGTTTTAGTCAAAATTAGCTCACTCCTTTTATTATATTATATCAAAAAAATTTTTAATTGTCAAGTTGTTCAGAGTATCGCTCTTCAAGCGCGTCCATCAAGGCCTGACTCTTAATCATTGCGATGTGGCGACGGCGAGCACCGCAATCTTTTCTGCAATAAGAAGAGCGACGACATTTAATACAATTGCCATCAAGCTTCCATTGGTCTGTAATAGGAATATTATTATCCATTATTCTTTTTCCTTTATATAAACATAATTAGCCATTAATCGCTCATAACTCCATTTATTATCATCGACGAAAAAATTGGGCGATACTATTATATCATTAGGAATTATTGTATTTTGCCAACGATTAAAAATATTATCAAGGTTTTCAATGCGTTGATAAAACATTTCACAATGCGGGCGCTCGGCACGGTCGGCATGGAAATGGCCCCACAACCATATATTCCATTGAATTTTATCTTTAAAATCATCAAGCCATTTTTCCATTGTATTATCTACGGTAGATTGGTCAAGTCCTTTTAAAAACAAATCGGTCGGTTGCCAAGAGTAGGGGCAAGTGTGAGAAAGAATTAAATCATACGTTTTTCCCGCATAAAGCTCATCAATTCGGCTCATTTCTTCCTTGGTAAGTTGTTCATCTTTAAACCAACCACATTTTTTGGGGTTGGCAATTAGTGCCTCATCCGGCGTATATCCTGCACGCTCAAGACGGTACCATTTATCAACCGAATAAGCGCCCCCAATAACCAAAGCAGAATGGCCGTTAATGTCATATTCATTGCCGTCTATAAGATAACGGATATTAGGAAATGAGGTTTCATAACAAACCATGTTTTTTACATAAGAATCCCAGCTGAGTCCAGCCCCCAAATTTTCGGGACGCTCTTCATGATTACCGCGCACAAGATAAAGATGAAAACTAGTATCGTTAATAAGATTTTTATTAGCAGTATCATGATTATTGAGATAAAAATTAATACCCGCATCACCAAGTATAATAACTGCTGTCTCTTCTGGATTGTATATTTTGGTGTCAATCTGGCTCAGACGCTCTATTACTCGGCCGTGAGTGTCCCCGCTAATCAACCAGTGTTTAATCATATATAATCACCTTGACTTTTTATCGGTAATATCAGTTGCGAGCATAAGAAAAATAAGGGTTACATTCCCAACTGCAAATCCATAAACATATTGAAGATTCTAATTAAATTTAGTAAACGTAAGTGCGCCAACAATAATGGTTATCAGCCAAAGCATAATAAAAATAAATTTCTTCATTTAATTAGTCCAGCTCCTTTCAGTTAAATCATATAATTTTTTAGCATCTATAATTTCCTCATTAGCCTTTTTCTTAATTCGTTCAATATCTTCTATGCCACTTTTTAATACTTTAGCCAACGCCTCTGCTTCTAACTACTTATTTGCTTTTCTCTTATTTTTTTTATTCCAAATAAGGAAACAAATAAAATCTATAAAATGGAATTTAATTTGAATTTGTATCTCAAAGCGGGAATTATTATTTACTAAAAATAATTGTTTCCAATAATAATTATCGTCAATATATTTATAACGCGAAGGATTTAAATTATATAAAATTTTAAAACGCCGGAAACTAAGAAAGCAATAATAGTACCTACTTTCATCTTTGTAATATGTATTAAATGCGACCCAATGACAAAAAAGTAGCAAAAGGATTATTACCATGATAACAATAAATAAAGATAACAAAAACTGAGTCGTTGTTATCATATTAGTTCTCCGAAAGAATTTCGCTTATTACTTTATTAACAACAGTCATATCAGCCCGACCCTTAAAGGCAGGCATTATAATTTTCATAATAGCGCCTTTATTTTTCTTTGCTATTTCAAGTCCACTAGTAGATAAAATAGAAAGAATTTCTATTTTAATCTGTTCTGGGTCAGAAAGAAGTTTTGGCGCAAATTCGTCAATAATAGCAAGTTGCGCTACATAAGAATCATGAAGGTCCATTCGGCTAGAGGGGCAAGTAGCAATCATTTCATGCATTGTCTTCTGCTCTTTTAAAAGAGTGTTATTAACCAAAGATTCGGGAATATTATCTCGGCACTGTTGGTCAATACCAGCCTTTTTAACCGCGCCAACCAAATTAGAAATAACATCTTTGCGTAATTTATTTCCATTTTTAAGGGCGGTAATCATTTCTTTTTGTAGAATTTCAAGAGTCATATAAATACCTCCAAATCAATTATCTTTCATCTTGGAAAATTTGTTAAATTATACAATTTAATTATATTCGTAGCCGACCTCTCGTAAATACTCCCGCAAACAATTGGCCTTATTTTCAATTTCGTCGGCTGTAGTATGCATCCTTTCGGCTTCCCAATAAAAATCAGTTGCTATTTGCTCAATTTCTTCTAACGTTTTATCAAAAAGAACTAGGATATTCTCCTTCAAGGTCTTTCAAGTCTTCTTTTATATACCATGGCAGATTTAAAATATCAAATCTATTACTCATATATTTTACCCATTGTAAGAAATTCCAAAAAGGACGATACCTTTCTCATTACTTTGAAGAGGTTCAATACAATCCCATTCATCTACGTGCTCATAACCCCAAGAATCATAAACGTTATCGGGATCGCCAGCAACAAAATTGTCAATAAGTTTGTTCGCTTCAACAGCAGATTTTGCTGCTACCAGTCCTTTGCCATGATAAAAGTATTTCGGGCTAATTTCATAAACTTTATACATTTTCTTTCTCCTTATAATGAGGGCATTTAGAACAAGTCCAAGGAAAAATTTCTTTGGCCTTATCTTGTTGAGTACAATAATATTTATAATTAGGATGGTCAAATACATCCCCGCGCCAAGGAGTTACATCTTTAGCCTTGAAATACTTACACCCCATACAGCTCCACCCCCTTAGTACAAAACCTCCAAATATAATTCAACTTCAAAATTTTTCCGCTTTAGCTCTCGAGTAGAGGCGTTTAACTAATCGCAATCAATCCTCGTTTTATAGGTTTCAAACCTATCTAAAAAATTTCGAAACACTTTCTGGCAATATTCATATCATATATAACGGAATAAATGTCGCTATGATAGATGCCGCCGGACAATCAATCATGCACCCTTTTTACGTAATACCGTTGCCAAAGATAACAATGAGGTCCATGTCCTTTGTTTTCGCGCCAAGAACAAAATGCCGAGTCATCAAACCCTTACCTTCATCGCCATAGTTAGCACCAATAACAATTTTTACATCTTTCATTGATTATCAATTCCTTTCCCTATAAGAAAAATATTTTGTACCATTCTTAACTTCGACTTGAACTTGTTCCTTTCGCTGAAGCGCAGTCATGATACCCATTATAGTAACAAAACTTTCTTCCTTGACTGCGTTCATTAAATCATCGCAAGCATATTGCTTACCTTTATGCTCTTTTAAGAAGCATAAAGTTTCTTCTTTCCTTTTGGACTGGTCAATAATTGGCTTTCCATAATAAGGAGTATCTTTATAAGGTTTAGTAAGGAAAAGAGCTGTAAAAATTGGAGCAGGGAAGAACATTTTTATCAATTCCTCTCTTAACTTTCTATATATA
>CAVDWX010000109.1:0-5216 GCA_963612735.1 Gemmiger formicilis
AATATCTTTATTATGAGAAAGCAAATAAAGATGGTGAAGAAGCTATGAAATGGCTTTGTAGCTATCTTAACATATATTTTGATGATATTACTTATTTCAAGGCTAAAGATGCCATGGATAAGAATGGTAAGAAAAATCATATTGTCGAAGAATATATGAGTGTTGTCAGTAGAAGCGCAACTTTAAAAGGTAAAACATTTTTAGAGTCTCCCAATATCGGAAGTGTTAATGCTGGCTCTGGTGGTTCAAGTGAAAAAGCAGAGAAGATTATAAAGAGTGCTGATGGTAGTGTTTCAAACGATACTGAAAGTACATGGTCAAAAGAAGACCTTAATGCTAAGAGATTAGTATTAAAAATGGTTGGGTATGACCCATTTTATTACGAGGATGAAGATACCCGTAAGATTCTTTATAAAGATTTACTTGGTATGCTTGAACAAGGCATGGAGCTTGATGGCATGAAAGTTCAAGGTGCTATTCAAATTGTTCTTGGGTTTAAAAACATTCGTGAATTAAGTGAAAAATACAAACAAAAAACAATGGCTGACGCACCTGTTAAAGAATTAAAAGAAATTGCTGATTTGAAGAAAAAAGAGCTTGATACAATTACTGATTTTAGTAAAAATAATGGTTTTGGTGAGCGTTTTGCTATTAGTAAAGCTAAAGGTGAAAACACGTTTACCGGAATTATGGCTAAAATGAATGAAATGAAATATGAAGATGCTATTCTTAATATGTATGATATTGAGACAAGCAAAAGTATTAATCAAGCTGCTGAAGCAAGTTTTGCGGCAATTTTTAGTCAACTTAATTTGAGTGAAGCTGAGGTTTATAAAACTTGCCAAGACCAACTTAAGAAACTCGTTGAAATGCAACGTGAAAATACCACCCTTAAAGAAAATTTAAGGTTGGCTAAACGTGAAATTGCAGAGATGAAGTTGGAAAAAGAAAAAGAACAATATGAAAAAGAAAATGGTTCTCAAGAAGATTGGGGTGGCTATTAAATGAAAAGGTTATCTCACGAAGAATTTGTAGAATTAATGAAAGATATAAACAGCAAAATTGTTTTTTTATCTGAATATAAAGGTTCTCATAAAAAAATACATTGTAAATGTAAAGATTGTGGAAAAGATTGGTGGGCGATGCCAGTTAATTTGAGAAGGGGAACAAGGTGTCCATTTTGTTTCAGAGAAAAATTATATGCTGATAGAAGATTGTCTCAGGAAAAGTTTGAAGAGCGATTAAAAAAGAACTATCCTACTATAACTGCTTTGGGAGAATACAAAGGATAGGATTCTTATGTTTTATGTCGCTGCGAAAAGTGTTAGAAGGAATTTAATGTGTGGGCTGGAAGTATTCTTTTAGGAAAAATAAAAGAGTTATGTCCAAATTGCAGAGAGGATATTAGGTCAACACGTTTATCTCCAGAGGAATTTTCTAATCGAGTAAAGAATATTAATCCTGATTTAGAAGTGATTGGACAATTCACAACCACAAGAGAAAAAGTTTTGATGAAATGTAAAAAGTGTGGAAGTGAATTTGAAATTCGTCCTAATTTACTATTAAGTCATCATTGTGGATGTCCAATTTGTGCTGAATCAAAAGGGGAAAGAAGAATAACACTGTTTTTAGAAAGAAATAATGTTAAATATTTTAGACAATACAAATTTGAAAAATGTAAGGACAAAAAATGCTTACCTTTTGATTTTTATTTGCCAGATTATAATGTTTGCATCGAATACGATGGTTCTTAGCATTATATTGTTTCTAATTATTTAGGTGGACAAAAGAAATTAGAGTATACTCAAAAACATGATAAAATTAAAACTGATTTTTGCAAAAAAGAAAACATTAATTTAATAAGAATACCTTATTATAATTATTCAAAAATAGAAGAGATTTTACAAGAAGTCTTAAAGGTAGGTGATGCTGAATAATGGGAGTCAATGTTATTTTTAAAGACTTCTCTTATTGAAGTAAGAGATTTTACCGAAAAGGCTTGAAATTTTCGAAAAATACACTAAAATTATTTAGTGGGGTAGAGCAAACCCCACAAGGTTTATTGAAGATTTTTTTAAGATTCAATTAACTGATATGCAAAAATATGTGTTAATGAGTAGTTGGGTTCCTGCTAATTGCGTCTGGCTTATGGGAAGAAATAGTCGGAAAGCTCTGGATTTAAAGACTCCTGTTTATTTTAGAATAACAGACCGAGGAGAAAGAATTGAAAAAAAGACAATTCGGGATTTAAAAGTTGGTGACGTTATATATGATGAAACTGGTAATTTAACTACTGTAATGCACTTGAATTCCATTGTTATTGAGGATGAATATTTAATAGAGTTTGAGGACGGAGAAAAAATTTCTTGTAACGCAGAACATTTATGGAAGGTTAAAGATTTAAGTTTTGATAGAAACAATAAATATGAAGATAAGTGGGTTTTAAGAAACACAGAATTTTTGTATGATAATTTTGATAAAAGAAGAATTCCAGAAAAAAATAGAAACGATAATAGGTTTTTTGTTCCTATGACAAAGCCTGTTAATTATCCTAAAATGATAAGACTGCCTATCCCAGCTTATTTGTTGGGCCTGTGGTTAGGTGATGGATATTCTTCTGCCCCAGCGATTTGTGGAGCAAGGCAAGATTTACATGAAATTGAAGAATACATAGAAGATTGTTGTAAAGTAACTTTTTATAAAGAGATTAACGATATTACTCAAAAAAATTGTGATATTTTATACATAGATAGAGAAAAAGAGCTCCTTGCTAAAGGTATGACAAAAATTAATGCAAAAAGAGCTTCTTTTTTACAAAAGTTAAAAAATCTTGACCTGTATAAAAATAAACACATCCCAGAGGAATATTTGGTTGCTCCAATTGAAGACAGATTGGCTCTTTTACAGGGATTGATGGACACAGATGGAACCATTGACAAGAGAAATGGAAATTGCAGTTTTTCACAGGCAAATTATGATTTTTGTTTGCAATTTCAAAAACTGTTGTCTTCTTTGGGAATTAGGTCTACCATTCAAAAGAAAAAATCAAATTATATAAAAAAAGATGGGACATTGGCAGAATCATGGGATGTTTTTTTCTCTACTGATAAAAAAATGCCTTGTTTTAAATTGAAGCGAAAATTAAAATATTTGCCAGATTCTTTGACAGATAAGCATTATCAAAAAGCTATTGTAAATATAATAAAGACGGGTAAAAAAATACCAATGCGCTGTATTACTGTATCTAATCATTCTGGATTGTTTCTTTGCGGAGATAATTACACGGTAACTCATAATTCATTTTTAGCAGCTCCTTTTATGATGGCAAGAGCAATGTTGCTTCCCAATACTAACACTTATATCATGGGGCCATCGGGCGGGCAAAGTCAAGAAACATTTCAAAAAATGGAAGATATTGCAAAAGGTAATATTGCTTCTTTACTTGGAACAAGTTCTGTGTTTTTAGATGAATGTGTAAGACAAAATGCTGCGGCAGACCCGTTTACACATCCTAAGAGTGGTTACTCTGTAAGTTTGTATAATGGTAGCACTATTAATACTTTAAATAGTGTTATTAAAAATATCGTAGGCATTAGGTAGAAAATCTGCCGTTCTAAAATGAAGCTAATTTATATAGGTGTTTGGACTTAGAGCCACCTAAAGAGGAGATTTGCTTTTGGAAGAGAATTATATTGTTTATAAGCATACTTGTAAAGATAATGGTAAGGTATATATAGGTTTGACAGGAACTTCGTTGCTAACAAGAACAGGTAATAATGGAGAGGGGTATTTACATAAAAAGAAAAACGGAGATTGGGTTCAACCGCAAATGGCTCGTGCCATTTTAAAACATGGATGGGACAATTTTGACCATGAAATTCTTTTTGAAAATTTAACAAAAGAAGAAGCAGACGAGAAAGAAAAAGAATTAATAATTTTTTATGGTTCAAGAAATCCAGAAAAGGGATATAATACAAAAGAAGGTGGTTCGAATGGTTCTTTAAGTGAAGATACAAAAGAAAAACTTAGAGAAACTATGAGTGGTCGTTATGATGGAGAAAAGAATCCTTTTTATGGAAAGACTCATTCTGAAGAAACCAAAAGAATTATTCGGGAGAAGAATAAAATTCATTCGGCTAACCGAGATATTTCTGGAGAAAATAATCCAATGTGGGGTAGAAAACTTACTCCAGAAGAACGAGAAAAGAGAAAGAGTATGCTTGGTAAACATCACTCAGAAGAGACAAAGAAGAAAATGAGTGAAGCGAGAAAAAAGTGGTATAAAGAACATCCAGATTATAAACGTCCACCAAGAAGTATAGAACACAAACAAAAGATGAAAGAAGCTATGACTGGAAGAGCTATGAACGAAGAATGGAAGAGAAAAATTGGAGAGAGTCATGCTCCTTACAATTGTATTTGTGTTGAAACAGGAGAAGTTTTCCCGTCCATGGCTGAAGCGGGAAGAGTAAAGGGAGTAGATAAAGCTTCCATACAAAGAGTTCTTAGCGGGAAACAAAAGACCGCTGGTGGATTTCATTGGAAAAAAGAAATGAAACAAAAAGACATTTTAGAATAATTAGAGGGCAAAATCGGTGAAGCCTAAGTTGGTTAGATATGGTAATACCGAGTTAATCTATTAAATAGCGAAAGGTTAATAGACAATGTAACGCATAGAAACTGAATAAATATAATGTTTCCACGAGTGTCCTCCACGTTATCCAAATACGTGAAAATATATGCTGAACTTATAAGAAATTGTAAGAAGTAAAGATAAAAAACTTTACGATAACACTTTGCGAATTTTTCAGTTTACGATGAGGCCGGAAAAATCGACAGGACGTTCTATGCTCTTTCTCGACCTTTTACGGCGCAAGATACAAACTTTATAACAGGTGATGGGGTTAATACAGACATTTATCCTTTGCAGATGCCTAACAAAAAATTATTATTGAGTTCTGCTGAAGGAATTGATAGCGAATTGTATGACCAATATAAAATGGCCTTCCAAAGAATGCTTTTGGGAGACCCTAATTATTTTGTATGCGATATAAGTTGTGAATTTTCGCTTCATCCTATGATGAATGGTAAGCCAATGAAGCCATTGATTACACAAGATGAAGTTGATAACGCTTTTGCAACTAATCCATATAAAGCAGAACGTGAGCAAATCGAAAAGAAATACTCCGCACATTTAGTAATAAGTGTGTGTATCC
>CAVDWX010000110.1:0-4976 GCA_963612735.1 Gemmiger formicilis
ACTTTATGGATGCTGCTCCTTATTCAGTATTTTACGCAAGAACAACTCCTACAATTTCTATTGAATTTAAAAATGCGAATGAAATTTTAAATCCTGATGGAACTTATGTTGATAATCCGTTTATTGATGTAGAAGGAACTGTAGGTTGGCGAGATATTATTTTTGATACCATTTGGACTTAGGCTGAAAATGTTGAAATTAAATATTATCATTATTATTTATATCATGGAAGTGATGAATATAGAGTTCTTATTGGAGAAAGCGAAGACGTGTATAACGCAGATAGAACATGGGTTTTTAAGGGATTAGCCTCTGGTACAGAAACTTCCCCAGAAGAATATACTATAAAAATAGAGTTTGTTGACCAATATGATAAGAAATTTAGCCAAGAAAACACTTTTGGTGTGTATTATCAGATTATTACTGGTGTTATTCCTCTTGATGTTTCTGTGAATTGCGACGAACACGGAATCACAGTCATTCCTATTGCTCCCGTTTACGCACTTTCTGAAAATGTAAGTGATATTTTACAGACTGTAACAGATGAGAATTTAGATAGTGAAACTGATTATTTGCATATTCCCGCAACTTATGTACTAAATTATACTCACGTTGAAGACGAAGAAGAAACCCGCTTGGTGTTTACTCCTAACTTTTCTTATTTCACTCAATTTCAATTAACAAAGGATTTCTTTAGCATTTATAGTGGTGGACAACAAAGCGTCGTGTTTAAGATATCACACGCCACTAAAAAAGATGGCACAGAGCCAAAAGATTATATTTTAAAAATTGGTAGTTTTGAACCTTATTATTTGGAAAGAGAAGTTACAGAATATCGCTTTGAATCGGAAGATGGCTCAACTTATTTAGTGACTTCTGCTGATGATATAGCTTTAGTTAGTTTTCCGCAAGAGCATACCGATTTACTTGGAACTCATTCTGATGGTTCGGTGTGGACTTGGGATGGCTTTATTATTACTATTACTTATGAGGGCAAAGAATATACAATAAACAAAGAGGAAACGAAATATTCAAGTAGTGGTGTTTATCGTCTAAATAAAAATGTGTTGAAATTTAGATTATATGAAGAAGATAATGAAGAACCGTTAAAATGCTTTGATGGAAAAGATTATTATGATATTGTGGCGAATGATGTTAATAAAGTTTTAAAAATTCCAACCAAGATTAAATATGCGCTTCAATCCGCTTCTTATGGAACTTATAAGACTTATGATTATTTGCCTCGCCCTTACGCTGGTTCAACAGAGCTTGAAAGAGGCGTCAATTATATGTCAGTTAATGATATAGTCTATAATGGGGTTACTTACAAGGCGGGAATAATTTATCAATGGAATGGTTTAGCGGCTTATAATGCAATAACCGACACTGAATATATTTATATTGAAACCTTAGACCAAGTTGAAGGGGCTACTTATGAGAGTTTGGGAGTCCCTGAAAATGCTCAATATGAAGATGGAAATACCGTGGGTTGGAGATGTAAATATGAGGGGGACAACCCAAAAGAGGGAGAAACTTGGGACACTTCTGACGATAATATTTGGGTCGATGGTATTATTTTAATGAACCAGAATTTGAATTATTTGATTACAAAATGGTTTAAATTTTATATGACTGTAATTGATGGAACAGTTAAAGCTTATATTGAATTTAGTGATGATAGATAAGGAGGTTGATGATTTATGGCAGAGCAAAGCAGATTATTTTTTAATAGCAATATTAATGTTGATGTAGTTAAAGTAAGCCGTAAAACTTCATTGACTTTCAAAGAGGCTCTTACGCAGAAAAATAAAATGGGTGGGAAAATTACTCTTTTTAATACTTTCAATGAACAATTAAAAGCGTATTATTTTCCTCCATTAGCGGAAGACCGAGACGCCGTTTATAATATTTATCGTAAAACTCCTGAACAAACATATTATGATTACGTTTTTGGTCTAACAGAAGAAGAATATGCTTTTATAGATTATAATGTTAAAGCAAATGAATGGTATCATTATCTTGCGGCTGCTCAGGTTCCTGATTTAACTGAAGGCTATCGCTATTTTATGTTTGAAAATAACGATGAACATGGCAATCTAAATTATATGAAAGCTTCATGGGACAGTTGGAGTATTCAAGATATAGAAGATACCGATACAGAAAATTTATACACTAAGACTGGCACAACTTGGCTTTTGGGATTAAATTACGCCGAAAATAGTATAACTCAAAATACTAATGTTATGAGTTACGAAACTTTGGGACAATTTGGTAAATATGGCATCGGCAAGAAAAATTTCCAATCTGGAACATATAGCGGATTACTTGGCAGTATGAAAGAAGTGTATGTTTATAATGAGGAAACTAAATTCTTAAAATATAAAGATTATCGTTATACAGAAAAAGATGATGAGACTTCTGTGTATAGTCGAGAAATGGATAAGCTTAATAGATGGAAAACTTTTGTTTATAATGGAAAACTTAAATTGCTGAAAGATTTCAAAGGCAATGCTTGGATAATACAAATTTTATCAAACCCATCTTACGATATAAATTATCAAGGGAATTCTATGCCGACAACTATTTCTTTTGAATGGCAAGAAGCTTTGGATTTTTCTAAGGTCGCTATAGTCACTTTGACGGAAGATGAATAAGGAGAGCCTATATGGAATTATTTGGAGATGTATTAACTGAACAAGGTAATGTAGATTATGATAAAGTGTCTCGTTACCTTGAAAGGCCAACGATAAAAATACTTTATCGCGTAAGTGTTTTGACTCCCGATGAAAAGTTGGACTATATTATTCCAGAAAGAGACATAGCCTTAAACGGGATTAATTATACGGAATCTTACCAAAATGGACAGCGCAGGAATTTTACTTTAGAGCTGATAAACTTAGGGGGCAAATACACCCCCTCTATCAACTCAATATGGGTTAATGATAAATTCCGCCTTGAGGTAGGTTTGGATATTAATGGAGAAATAATTTGGTTTCCCAAAGGCGTTTACGTTATGGGTGATGTAACACTTGATAGAAGTGATGCAGAGGAAACTATTAGTATTCAATTAAAAGACAAGTATGCCTTATTTGAGGGCAAAACAGGAACGCTCGAAACTGCTTACGAAGTCGAAGTAGGTAGCAATATTTGTGATGCTATTAAAGGTATTTTAAACTTTACAATGGGAAATGGCTATGTTTTGGATTACAAAGAGCCAATTTTTGATGCTACTTTCTATGGGTTAAAGACTCAGGCTACTATCCGTGCGGAACAAGGAGAGTCTTATTCTACAGTTATTGATTCCTTGGCTACTCAATTATCAGCGGAATATTATTATAATACCATGGGCAATTTGTGCTTCTACCCTATTAATGAAACTGTTGATGATAGTGTCAAGCCTGTTATATGGACTTATCGTAAGTTTAGTAGAGACTTGGGCGAATTAAGTTTAAGTTACCAAAATGAAGGTATTATAAATTGTGTTAAGGTAGTTGGGGATAGTGTTGATGGAGATATTTATTCTGCTGTCGTAGAAAATACCAATCCAGCCTCCCCTATCTGTATTCAGAGGATTGGAAGACGTACAGATGCTCCAAGTTCAGAATCGAATATATGGAGTGACGACTTGGCTTATGACCTCGCGAGATATTATTTGAGAAAGGCTTCTATACTTGGTGTTCAATTCTCAGCAACTGTTTCCTTTAATCCTTTTCTCACAGTCAACAACCTATGTGAAATCGAGGATGAGTTTTTGAGTTTAAGGCGCGATAAATTGTTAATATCTTCTATTTCTTACACAAGTGATTCCAATAGTATGTCGGTTGAATTTTGTAGCACTATGGATTTACCCACTAATAATTAAAGGAGACTAATAATATGTCTAAAAGAAATTATAATAAAGATGCAAATCTGAGTTCTTCCGCTGATATTATGATTGGAAGAATTGTAGACTTTGTTGATGATAGAATTAAAAAATCTGCTATCCGTGTAGTGGGAGCCACTGTCACTAAAATCAATACCGATGGGACTGTTAATGTTAAACTTCCTACAGAGGAGTCGGTCGAATTTACTTACATACAAAATTAGACTCCATTTAAACTTTCTGTAGGTGACGCAGTAGAATTGATTTTAAAAAATGGCACTTTCAGCAACTGTTGGATTTTGGCTAAACATGGTATGGGCGAACGAATTATGGAAGATACTACAGCTACTGAGGAGGAAGATGATACTGAAACAACTGCTTCTACCACAACCACTGTTATTACAACTGATACCAGAGTCACAACCTTGAGTAACAGAGACGCTGATAATTTAACTAATACTGCAAATTATATAGTTAGTACAGGCAATTCAAATTTACCAGATGATTCAGAAGGTTCAGTTTTACAAGTGGTAGGAAATGGTTCATATGCTTTTTAGACGATAGTGGTTTACTCAACAAATACCTTATATCACAGGGCTTACAAAGATTCAACATGGACGGATTGGACGACTTAAAAAATTTTTTTAAAAAATACAAAAGTTTTTCTTGACAAATGAGCGAGGGTGTGTTATACTTCAATCACAGCAAGGGAAAAGGGAAGTGAATTGTTGTAAGGCGCACCCTTTTTTCTCCGCTTACAAAATCTAAGAACTTAGATAAATTTCCCCAGCGAATATGACGAAAGGAGTAAAACAACGAATGGTAACGAATCTTATTTGCGATGCTTGTAAGTTCCAGCCTAAGTGTGTCGGTTACAATAAGCTGAAGCCGTTTACGGACGAAGCACGTACTGACCTCGGCATTGAGCTTGAGATGCATAAGTGCAACGATTATGTTGAGATGGAAGACGACGCAGAGTGAAGCCGATGCAAGTTGGCGGATTTACCAGCAAACCTCAAATAAGTAAAAAATATAGATTTTTAAGACGCTAAAAGGTTAATAAAACATATTTTTTATTTAGACGAAAAAATTTAAAAAACATTTATTTTAAAGG
>CAVDWX010000111.1:0-4574 GCA_963612735.1 Gemmiger formicilis
ATGTCCACATGATTTGTCCGACTTGTGGAGAAGAAATGCTTGCTCTCATTGAGGACGAAGATTAGACCGAAAAGGAGGCTCAGTAATGGATTCTCCTAACTTCAAGAAAATCCTATTTTATGATACCGAAACCGTAGGAATGAAGCCCCCATATATTATTAGCTTAGGATATATTTTATGCGAGAATAATAAAATTGTTAAGAGGGATATGATTAAATGTAATCCAAAATACCATATCTCAGAGGGCGCTTCAAAAGTCAACGGCTTCACAGACGATATGGTTCAGGATTGGCCAACTTTCGAGGAAGAGTGGCCGAAGATTGCGCCATACTTTGAAAATGCCATACTTTGCGGCCACAACCTTAATTTCGATATTTGTGCAATCCAAGCTGAATTTGAGCGCTATAATTTACCTGAGATACACGGATATTATGTTGACACACTTCCTATAGCAAGAAAATGTGTCCATAAGCCCGAAGTTCCTAATCATAAGTTAGGTACGTTGTGTGAATATTTTGGAATTGATTTAGTTAATGCTCATTCGGCTGATGCCGACATTTACGCTACCATGAAATTGTTTAATAAATTAGTTAGATTAACTAATGGACAAATGGAAATAAAAGAATTTTAAAAGGGAGGAAAGCTATGACTGTAATTAAGAGAAATGGTGTTGAAGTTACTTTTAATAAATAGAAAATAGTTAATGCTATTGTAAAAGCAATGAAATCCACTGAATCTGTGGAAATTGATGTTGCTTTTGCAAACAAAGTGGCTCAGGAAATTGAAAATATAGATAAGACACTTCATGTCGAAGATATACAGGACATTGTAGAGAAGAAACTAATGGCTTCTAAATACAAAGAAGTGGCAAAAAACTATATGAACTATAGATATCTTCGCACTATGGCTCGTTCTCAATATAAGGAATTAATGGATTCTATTGCTGAAAAACTCAGTGCTAAAAATATACAGAATCAAAATGCAAATGTTGATGAAGCTTCTTTCGGAGGCAGAATGGGAGAAGCGAATGATGTAATTACACGTCGTTATGCTTTAGAATATCTTGTTTCTCCTATGGCCAAAGCCAACCATGAAAATAATGAAGTCTATATTCATGATTTAAACGCTTATGCTGTAGGTTCGCATAATTGCCTCAGTATTCCTTTTGATGATTTACTTAAGAATGGTTTTAATACAAGACAAACCGATGTTCGTCCTGCTCAAAGTGTTAATACGGCTTTCCAGTTAGTAGCTGTTATTTTTCAGTTACAAAGTTTACAACAATTTGGTGGCGTAAGTGCTACTCATCTTGATTGGACTATGGTGCCATATGTCAGGAAAAGTTTTGGCAAACATTTTAAGGACGGTCTTTTGTACTGTGAGAATAAATCCTATGATGAAGATTGGGATTTTACTGAGCACTCTATTGAAGAAGAGACTTATAAAGCATACACGAAAGCATATCATTATGCGATAGACATGACTACCAGAGAGATTTACCAAGCAGTAGAGGGTATGTATCATAACCTAAATACACTACAAAGCAGAAGTGGAAATCAGCTAAAATTGGTGGCTGGCTAACAAGTAATTGTTAGAAAGAATCAGGGCAAAATCGGTAAACCCTAAAATTATCACAAAAAATATCTTATCGCTAAAGCGAAGAAAGAGAGGTAAAGATGCCTAAACATATCTTAAAAGAAACAAAAGAAGCAATATTAAAACGTTATAAAGAAGGTCCTATCACTATAAACCAATTAAGTTCAGAATTTGGAATTAGTGTTCCATCTATTATAAAAATTTTAAACTTTTACAGAGTAAAAAGATATACTAAAGTGCAGCTTTTTTCTCCACAATTGAATGAAAGGTTTTTTCAAGAAATAGATTCTGAAGAAAAAGCTTATTTTTTAGGTTTAATTATTAGTGATGGTTGTATTTATAAAAAAGGTGATAAACAAAATATATTAAGTATTATTTTACAAGAAGAGGATAAATATATTTTAGAGAAATTCGTTGAGCTAATTGGAAGTAATAAACAGATAACATCAGACGGAAGAGGTTGTAGTGAAATTAATATTCTTTCTGATTTAATGGTGTCTGATTTAGAGCAGTATGGTTTAACAGAAAATAAAAGCTTACACACAATTTTCCCTAAAAATATAAAAAAAGAGTTTTATCCACATTTAATTAGAGGGTTAATTGATGGGGATGGAAGTTTTGCTTTTTATGCTCGACCAAACAGAAAAGCTCACACCAAAAATATTTCTCTTTGTCAAGGTAACGAACAATTTTTAAAAGACGTTGTATCTTTTTTGCACCAAGAAATAGACACTTCTTTAATAAATTTGTATAAAGAAAAAGATAGTCTTTGGTCTATTCGTTATGGTAGTAAAGAAGATATAAAAAAGTTATCTGTTTATTTATATAATACGGCAACTATTTATTTTAGAAGAAAAAAGAAAATTTGTGATAAAATTATGGAAGAAATTCTTTCATATGATGGCAATACCGAGATAACTATTTAGGGTAAAACCTATTAGTATTGTAAAGCGTAGGAGATGAAACTGTGAAAACAGAATATAATTCTCCCAAGAGTGTCCTCTCCTGAAAAGGATGAAAATGTACGCTGAACTTATAAGAAATTATAAGAATTACAAGATAAAAAACTTGTAAGATAACAAAATGACCTTTCACTTCTATTAATTATGGTACTTGCACTCTTTCAGAGGGCAGACTTGTAACAAAAGCTTTGCTTGATACATCTATTAAGGGTATTGGTAGATTGCATAAAACATCTATCTTCCCTTGTGGCATTTTCCAGTATATGAAAGGTGTTAACGATAAACCACGGACTCTTAATTATGATTTATATAGATTGGCTTTAAAGTCTACCAGCTTAAGGCTTTACCCCAATTATGCAAATGTTGATTGGTCTGGAAACGCTGGCTATAATATTAACGACCCGTGTACTTATTTTTCAACCATGCGGTGTCGCACGGCCAATGGCTATGATATCAATGGTTTTGGACAACTCAAAGACGGGCGTGGAAATATTTGCCCTGTCACAATTATTATGCCTACTTTGGCGATGGAGGCAAAAGAGAATTGCGACCGTAACGGGCATGGTGCAGAAAATTACGTTGAGACTTTTATGTCTTTGCTCGACCAAAAAATTCATGAAGCGAAAGATATGCTTATTGAACGTTTTGACTGGATTTGTTCTCAATCTCCTGCGGCGGCTAAGTTTATGTATGAAAATAATGTAATGGCTGGGTATGTGCCAGAAGAAGGAATTCGCTCTGCTTTAAAACATGGTACATTAGCTTTGGGACAATTAGGGCTTGCAGAAACGCTTCAAATTCTTATTGGCAAAGACCACACTACTGATGAGGGCATGAAACTTGCAAAGAAAATTGAGGAGCTATTTAAAAATAGGTGTGCTGAATTTAAGCAAGAATATAAGCTTAACATACGGGTTTACCTAACACCGGCTGAAAATTTATGCTATACAGCAATGAAAAAATTTAAGGCAAAGTATGGCGAAATTCCCAATGTTTCTGACAAAGATTTCTTTACTAATTCTATTCACGTTCCTGTTTGGATTGATATGAACCCTTTCCAAAAAATTGATATTGAGTCTCAGCTTACGGGATATTCAAATGCTGGTTGTATTACTTATGTAGAACTTGACGCGGGAGTTAAAAATAATATTGACGCTCTTGAAAAAATTGTCAACTATGCTATGGAGAAAGACGTGCCTTATTTTGCTATTAATGTGCCTAATGATACCTGTATGAATTGCGGTTACACAGACGAAATTGGAAAGGCTTGCCCCGTTTGCGGCGGAGAAGATATTCAACGTCTCCGTAGAGTAACGGGTTATTTAACAGGAAATTATACGACAGCATTTAATAAAGGAAAACAACAGGAAGTTGAAATGCGAGTTAAGCATCAAAAATTTAGCGGAGATTGTTAATGTATTATTCTAATATTATCCCATACGATGTAGCTAACGGTGAAGGGATTCGAGTAACTTTGTTTGTTAGCGGTTGTAAATTTCATTGTAAAAATTGTTTTAACTCTCAAGCATGGGATTTTAATTATGGAAAAGAATATACGAAAGAGACTGAACAAGAAATACTTAAAAAGGTTTCTGAACCTATGATTGATGGTTTGACGCTTCTTGGAGGAGACCCTTTATGGCAATCTTTAGAGGATATGGATAAGCTGTCCAGTCTTTGCAGAGAAGTGCATAGATTTGGTAAAAATGTTTGGATTTGGTCGGGCTTTATTTGGGAAGAAATTTTTAGAAATCCAATTTCTATTTCCGAAGCTTATGCTATAAATGCTCAACAAGATTTAATAATTGAAAGCGACGTTTTTATTGATGGGCAGTTTGTAGAGAAACTTAAAGATTTGAGTTTGCCGTGGCGTGGTAGCTTAAATCAAAGAGTCATAGATGTACAAAAAAGTCTAAAAGAGAAAAAAATTATTTTGCATTGTAATTAACACTAAGGAGAGCGGATATAATTTAATATCCCTCTCCTTTTTTAATGCGAATTATTTTCAAATTTCTC
>CAVDWX010000112.1:0-4532 GCA_963612735.1 Gemmiger formicilis
GAGAAATTTGAAAATAATTCGCATTAAAAAAGGAGAGGGATATTAAATTATATCCACTCTCCTTAAAAATTCAAACTTCAACCTTTTTGTACTTGCCGCAGTTACATTCTCCAACGTAGTCTTGCTCACGAAAAGCCTTACAAATACAAACCATATCATCAGTTTGTACTAACCCACAAGGGCAATACCGCCTTCCGTACTTCTCTTTCATTTCTGCAAGTTGCTTATTCGTTTCTGCGACAAGCTCTTTATCATCATTCAAAACAATTTTAAGCATTAAGAAATCCTTTCTGCATATTGATTATCAGAAGCTAACGTAATTTGAAGAATATCATCAAAACGAGGCTGAGAATTGGATTTGTAGCGTCCGTATTTTAAAATGACATTAGGGTATTTTTTTAATTCTTTAATTTCTTTAGCAAGTTCTTCCTTATAATACCCTGTATAAATAACAATATCGTCTAAGCAACCGTTTTTTCTAAAGCAATCAATTAAAGAAATTATTTCATTAAATTGTAGCATAGGTTCCAGCCCGCCTACAACGATTGCTTTTGTTATTTCATTGTTCGCGTAAGCTCTATAAATATTAGCAATAGCAAATTCTTTTGTAGGTAATTTAGCTATTGACTCATTTTGGCAAACAGTTATTGGAATATTTGCCTCGTAACAACATTTCCAATCACATCTACAAGTAATTAGGAAGAGGGAGGGCTTCGCATAATTTACAAAGTCCTCCATGACTACATCTTTGAGATGAATTTTCTCTTCCATAATTTAGCCTTTCATCATAGAATCTGCTTCGAGAACGTTATACCAACGTCTCAAATTAAATTCTTGCTTTCTAATTTTCTGATAACTACTTACGGGAGTATAGAAACCTACGACCCTTGCATATTGGTCAGCAACGGGCTTTCCACAAATAGGACAGGTCTGGGCGCCAATGAAAGCGTGTTTGTCTTCGCATACGTTAATCTTTGTAGTGAAGGCGAAATAAATAACTCCCTTGGAAGCTACATAATTAAGCATATCCCAAGCGGTTTCTTTAGTGGCAAAACGATTCTCAATATCAATATGTGCAATACAGCCGCCACCACATTTTTGGTCAAGAACACTACCAAGTCTACATTTTTCTTGGATAGTGCATTTTTCCATTAGGGGAATCCATTGATTAGAATAAATGAACCACTTGTTCTGTTCGTAGAGAAGATTATCAGCTGTACAAATTACACCCGCCGCATTTTCAGCAGGAATTGATTCTACATTAAACGAAAAATCGCATTCAAAACTATCTTTAACTTCATTAATTGTATCAAGAATTTCTCCGGCAAACTCAAGCCCCTCATCGGTATAACTCTTATTACCAAATTCATCTTCTTCAACAAAGCCGAAAGAGTTAATAACTTCATACATTCCGAGAATACCAATGGTACAATATTGCTTATCAAGTTCAACAGCGCCCTCTTGATAATTGGGGAGAAGTCCCTTTTCAATGTTTCGTTTTAAAATGTGACGCATACTCACTAAAGCTTTACAATCAAGAAGAACACGGTCTTTAAGAAGCTCGATATATTTCTTTTTATTAAACTTCGTTTCATAAGCAATGCGCATAAGGTTAATTGTACTTACGCGACAAGAGCCAACTGATAGAGCCGTACCGCCAATAGAGTTGATAAATGCGTCAAGCTTACTCGTATCGGAAAGTAAACGACAGCAATTAGAGAGAACGCCAACATTATCAGATACAAAGAAATTAGAATCGGACCATTTAATATTATGATAGCAAGCCCATTTTGCAGTCTCTTCGTCTTGAAATTTACCATCTTTGTAAAGCAAAGAATAAGTTAACACAGGGAAAGTGAACATATTCTCAGAACGAATATCGCTCACGACATCCATAAACAAGCGCTGGCATCTCATAATTTCTTCAATTTGGTCAATAGCAAAACTGCCATCGGGAAATTCTACCCCGCCGAATAGAGACTCAAGATAAGGTCTATCGAAAATTGAAATATTCGTAAAAGCACACTGGTCAATACGAAGGAAAGGCTGGTTGAGCCTGTAAACAAATTTTTGAAAATATTGTCTCAAATAAGTTTCGGGGTCATTAAAATAATGTCCATTTTTAACATCATTTTTCCAGAAATAATAAGCCCAAATAATAACATTTGGAAGCCCAACTGCGCCCGACTGGCGGTTAGATAAGAATGAAACAAACTCAATAACATCGTCAAAATAAGTATCCAAATGTTTTGGGGGCTGATTATTATACCCACTAAGAAAGAACAATCCCTCTCTTGCCAAACGTGTCAAATCATTAGCCCAGCAGTAGGGAAAATAACTTGCCGAAGAAGAATCATTCAGATAAAAACCTTTGCTGAATTCCTGCTCAAGCCACGCTTTAGCAGTACGAAGACCCCATCTCTTTTTAATCTCAAGAAAAATCTTATTAAGACCAAAAAGCTTATCCTCACTCTTTCCTTTTTCTGTCATAAAAGAGCGAATGTCACGATGATTAGCATTTGCATTCGGGTCAATTGTAGCATCAGCCATAGTAGTTTGGCTTACAAACTTATCAAGAAATTCAGAAAAATCCAGCTAACTCGAATGTACACCGTTGATATACTCAAAATCTTCACCATATTTTTTCTTTAGGTCCTCAAGGCATCTTTCAAAGTCTTTTGTTAGACGAAGCGTAATGTCCATTTAAGATTTTCCTCCTTTTAATTATTATTAATCCATTCATTAGCCTTTTCAAAAGTTAGAATTTCCCCCTCAACATCCAAAAGAGGAACAGAAGAATACCCCTTCTCAAGAAAAGAATTAATATCAAAATCAGTCTTAAGCTCAAAATCAATATTCTTTTGAGCCAGCTTTTTTTCCAAGACTTTGCATCTTGGGCAGCCTGTAGAATAAAGTGTCACCATTTTTATTCTCCTTTTAATCTTTCTTTAGTATTTAAATTACCGTTTGAAATTCTTATTAACTTATTAAATATACGTGCGCAAGCTTCGGCATCAAAGTCGGCTTCGTGAAATCTATCACCTAAATCTATACCAAAATATTCGCATAAAGTTCCCAATTTATAATTTTTTACTTCTTTTTTAGGAATTAAAAGTTTCGCATTTTCTAAAGTGCAACAAACCCGATGGGTTGGCACGGGGATATTGTATCTTTTTAATTCTGGAATAATGACTTTTAATTCATCATAATTACTGTTATGGAAAACCCACACACTATTGGTCATATACGCACTTATATTTTCCCACACTTTATCAAAAGTTGGGCAATTTTTAATTTTATCGTAAGTTATCCCGTTAACTTTTGAGGCTCCATCCTCAATCTTAGCTTGCGGATTTACTAAAATATAATCCTAAGCTATTCTTTTTCCGTTCTCACAATATATGTAAGCTAAACTCACAATGCGATTTTCGTGAAACCGCGTTGTCTCTGTGTCTGCAATAAAAAGACGATTATAATTTATTTCGTTCATTTAAAAATTCCTCTAATATTTTCTCAGTTTTATTATAATTCCAATAAGGTATTTCCAATAAAGGGATATTATTTTTCTCACAGTAGTCTTTTTTTATTCTATCTCTTTTTTGTCTTTCTTCTAAATCCTTTTCAGTGTCAATTCTGCCACTAAAAGTTACTAATTCGTAGTGCTATTCGCCTTGATATTCTATACATATTCCATACTCGGGCAAATAAAAATCAAAAGGTAAAAGTTTTATATTTTTACATCCATCAAAAGTTTTTTGAGGTTCGTAGGCTATGTCATGCTCTTTACAATAGTTTATAATTTTCTTTTCCCGTTTTGACATATTGCAATAAGCGCATCCGCACCGATTAATTAAATTACTCAACAATATTTTTTGTTCAATGTCTGGATGTTTATTACAACGATAAAACAAAACTGCTTTTTTATTATGGTATTCCACTCGCTAATAGGTGCAATCCATCTATTCAAATTTTTCTTTAAATTTGTATTCAGGTGTTCTTTTGGATAAACCAAAATCTTCTTTGGCGCAAATCGGACAGCCATGGTCATGAATAATCACATCCCAACTTGTTTTATACGGTTCGTGACCTCTATCACATTGCACCCAAAAATATTCTTTTGCTTTTACTCTGTCTAAATCTTCTCGCTATGAACCATCCGCCATTTTGATAAAATGCAATTTTCTTTTTTCGCACTCTTTTTTAATAATTTTTAAATTTAATTGCTTTACGACTTTATTTTGACAAAATGGACAAAAACAAGCTTTTCTTGCCCGTTTAGGATAACAAAAACTTTTTATTCGCAAAAAACTATCATAATCATGAATGTCGCAATGGACATGGATTCTGTCTTCACGAGACATTAAATCTTCTTCATTTCCTTCGAGCCCTTCACACGTCCACTAATCATGACCTAATACCTAAGAAATCAGCTAACGCACTCTTTTTTTGGTTTTAGTATTTTTAGGCATCGCGTTCATCCTCAATGAGAGCAAGCATTTCTTCTCCACAAGTCGGACAAATCATGTGGACAT
>CAVDWX010000113.1:0-4386 GCA_963612735.1 Gemmiger formicilis
ATTATATATATAATATATAATATAATTAATGTAATAAAATAGCTCTTTTATTCACTTTTTTGAGTCGTTTTTTTTATTTCCACTTAATTTTTATTTCTGTTTGTAGTATAATAATAATATAAATATTGAGAAGTAGCCTAGTGGTAAGGCGCTTGCTTCGGGGGCAAGAGGTCGCGAGTTCGATTCTCGTCTTCTCAACCATAAAATTTTGATAGTATGAAAAAAAGGAGAAGACAGTAATGAAAACTATGAAATTATATCCATGCTTCCAACATTGGTTGCACGGAGGACAAATTTATATTTATTCAGATCCTCATTTTGGAGATGAATATAATCATGAACTTAGGCCAAATAATGTTGATGATGAAACACAAGTTGCTTTGATTAATAAAAAAGTAACTCCTAATGATACAATTATTTTTTTAGGAGATATTTGTGATAAAGAGTTTATTAAAAAAATTCGTGGATATAAAGTATTAATTACTGGTAATCATGATGTGGGAGCTACAACATATCAAAGAAAAAAATATGATATTAAAGTTCCTACAGAAAAATACGAAATAATGCCTCCAAATAAAGCCGAGTTAAAGGCCATGAGATTATTCCCGAAAGATGAAGATAAACAAATTACTTTCGTTGAAGACTTGGAAAATAAAGCTAGAGAAAAAGCATTAGAAACTTTAAAAGCAGAGGAAAATCCAGATTTTGTTGGGCTTGACCATTATATTAGTTTTGATCCTTCATGCCCCCCATATACAGCTTGGATGGCGCATTATGACAATCAATTATTCGATGAAGTTTATAATGGCCCAGTCTTAATCTCCAATAAAATTATTTTATCTCATGAACCTATTTTAGGATTACAATTCTTTTATAATATTCATGGGCATGACCATGGGCAAAGAGTAAAAGATGATATGCACTTTAATTGCTGTGCTGAGTTGATTAATTATACACCAATTTGTTTAAAAGATATTATTTCTTCTGGAATTCTTCACAATCTTCCAGATATCCATAGAACCACTATTGACATTGCATCCACAAGAGGCAAAAAGGAAGAGTAGTTATGGACAATTTCTTTTATAATTTCCTTACTGGATTATTTCTATTATTAACTTTAGGGGTAATTATTTTATTATTTTTTTCGGTAATTGCCCAATAACCAGTAAAATGAAAAATAAAAAAAAATAAAAATTTTTTAAAAAATACTTAATATTTCCAAATTAATGTAGTATAATAATAACATGAGGATAAGGAAATAGGCCTCCTAATTCCTCACACATCTAAATTGTAGAGAATAAATCTTTCCTTTCTAATCTGCCATCTTAGATTTATTCTCTACTCTCTAAAATGGGGATATGGTGAAATTGGCAAACACACTAGCCTTAGGAGCTAGCATCGAAGGGTTTAAGGGTTCAAGTCCCTTTATCCCCACCATTTATTTAGAAATCTCTTAGGGATAGATACTCTATTCTTCCGGCAAAGTATCTATCCCTAAGAGATTTCAAATTATCTTTTGTCCCATTGGAGAAGCGGTTAACTCGCTGCCCTCTCAAGGCAGTATTCATCAGTTCGAATCTGATATGGAACACCAAGTACATAGGAACTTAGTTTAACTGGTAAAATGCTTGCCTCCGAAGCCTGCGTAAGAAGTTCAAGTCTTCTAGTTCCTGCCATATGGGCCCTTAGTTAAATGGGATAACACAGGCTCCGCAAGCCTGTATCGTGAGTTCGATTCTCACAGAGTCCACCAAAGAAATTTTTTATATAAATTTTAGGAGGGTGTAATCCCCTCCAACTCCTTGGACCATTATCACAATTGGTTAGTGAGTCCCTCTCATAAAGGGAAGGTTATAAGTTCAAGTCTTATATGGTCCACCACACAAATGTCCTTCTAGCTCAGCTGGGACGAGCGCTTCCTTCACACGGAAGAGGTCATTGGTTCGAGTCCAATGAAGGGCACCATTTTAAAAAATATCCGTATTATTAATATATCATATAAGGAGGCGGAGAAGAATGTTAATCACAGTTAAAACAAACAAGCAAACAATAGCTTTGCCACTTGAGGACATTAAGATAGTTTTGGATCAAAAATCCAAATCTTCCTTAGAATCTCGAGTATTAGTCTATTCTTTAAAAAAGAATGAAAATCTTGGTTATCTTATTTCAATATATGGAATGTCTCAAGATGATTTTATTCTTTATCTAAGTTCTCATCCAGAACAATATCGAATAATTGAAGAAGAGAAAGAACAAAAGGAGCAAGGAGAACAAGGAAAAAAACAAGAGGAAACACAAAATGATGGTATTACAGCGAGTAATTAGTGATTCAACACAACAAGTATTACAAACAGAATTTTCTCAATCTCAACAATTGATGAATATACTTTGTATTTTATCGCTTGTTGTTTATATTTTCATTTCATTTGCTGTTCCACTTATCAAATTCTTCTTCACTCTTAATTCTCGCTCACTTTTTTATTCAGTTGGAATAATTTCTCTCCCATTTGCAACGTTATTATCAATCTTGTTTTATATCTACAAATGGACACACACAATTACACTTCCTCTATTATTCTCTGCTTCCCCCTTAATAGCTTATGTCCTATCTTTATTTGTAAATTACATAGTCGCTCTCATTATTGAAGGCGACCTAGAAGATTTAGAATAAAGATTCTCATTTCCTCCTAAAAAGCCTCTAGATTATTTTCTAAAGGCTTTTATTTTATTTACAAAAAAAATATATAAAATACTTAAAATTCTTTAGAGATTGTAGTATAATAATAACGTAAGGAGGAAAAAACTAAAACATGACTTTATCGCAACTCAACCAACTTAAATTACTCAAGCACAGTGCTGACATGAAGGGCGTGACATTTGAAGAAGCTTTATTTGATTATCAAGCGCAAGTTGAGGCTCGCCTTGCTCGTTTAGAGAAGGAAGGGGCGGAAGAAGCAAGAATCAATTCTTGCAGAGATGAATTAATAGAAACACAAGAATTAATTTTAACCGTGACAAGCGGGGTTTGGATTTATCTTATTGACGAATCCGAACTTAATTAAAAAAGGAGGAAAAACAAAAATGCATTTTTATTCAAATTACTGTATTCGTAGACAACCAAATGGAAAGTACACTCTTATTTGCTTTACCAAGCCAGGAGTTCTTTCATATTATTGTGAAGATATTGATTCTTATGAAACAGCAGAAAAAATTAGATTAGATTATTTATTTAAACCTAGAAACAAATCAAAATCTTCATCATTATCTTCACTATTAGTAAATTCTAAAGCTCCTAAATTTCTTTACGACGGTCCTTATGATAGTGATAGTGAGAGTGATAGTGACAATAACGACAAAGGAAATAAGAATATTTTCCCAAAGGAAGAAGCTGATAAAATGGAATCCACTATTGCTGAAATTAATAGTGACGATTCCGCTCAGTTACGACCTGACTCTCAAGAAGCAGAGGCAACTCTTTGTTTAGATCCAAAATGGTTTACCATCGACAACCCTTTACTTTTTGAATCAAAGGACGCTACTCTTAAAGTGCAAAATTCTGAAAAACAAGGAAATTCTATTCATGAAATACATGCACTTGATCAACTCAAAGCCATCGACGATAAATTGAAAGAAATCGCGGACAAACTTGATATTTTGTTCGACTATGAGTTAGCTACGAAACCAGATCCAAATTTCCTCGATAATAATAAAATCGATATTGATAAAGATAACGAGGAAAAGAGCAAGGAAAAGTCATTAGGAAAAAGAAAACCCGGAAGACCTAAGAAAGCAAAGAAAGATGAATCGGCGAAAGAAGAAGAATAATAAAAGTAACGCCTTCTACCCATGATTAGGGGTAGGGGCGCTTTTATTTTTATTTTTGTTCCTTCCCGCCGTTTTGCGTTTTAAGCCCATTTAAGCAACGTTTTTCATTTCCAGGTAAAATTCCTCCACCCACGCCCAATTTTCTCTCTACGAGCCTTTAAACGCTATTTACGGGCATCCTGCGCTTCACGCCCACTTTTTCAAATCCCTCTTTCTCACGCCACATCCCCATAAACCCACTTTTTAGGCGATTTGCGGGGTTTTATTGAATTGTCCCCTCTTCTTCCTGCCCTTTCGCTCTCTAAATTTGCTCTATCGCTCTTTATCGCCCTCTATTGCGTTCTACATGCTAGAGGCTACACACCAGAAGCTAGACACAGACACCGTAGACTTTGCCCAGAATTAGTTTTGTTAATTGTTTAGACATTGGTTAACTTTACCGCGGGCGACTCCTTTTAAGTTCTTAGCTATAGACTTGTAGACTCATAAAAAAAACCTCGCGCGCCCGCCCCCGCGCTTACGCGCGTTATTATATATATAAATATATATAATATATTATGT
>CAVDWX010000114.1:0-4113 GCA_963612735.1 Gemmiger formicilis
CGAATTCGTAAAATTTAAATTGCGTCGAGTATGACGCATTTGCATCCATAGTTCAATGGCAGAACACTAGCTTCCCAAGCTAGCTACGCGGGTTCGATTCCCGTTGGGTGCTCCACATTACTAGAATTGGATTGATACGATAAATGTCAGTCCTTTTTTATTCGATTATATCGTGGTTTTTTGTTTTGGGTGATTCTGGGCTGATTGGCTTTGAAAGGGCAAAATACACTCTTAATAGGATAAATTGGCTTTGATGGGGAGCACTATCGCACGCAATTCAAGCACTATAGCACGTAATTAAAGCAGTGTCGCACGAAATTATGTAGAAGTACTGATTTTGTCGATGTTTTTGGGGAGGGGTGGCTTAACTGCACTTTGTCAATAATAACCACGACATCAGAAAAACCTTGATTTTTACGGGGGGGGCAATAAGATTTTATTAAAGATATTAATCCTTATTTACCTGGAGGTCTTGTTTATGAAATCTAACAAAATTATTTTAGGCATTATTTTAGTGTCGCTTTTAAGTAGCTGCAGTTTATATTCAATTTCTAGTGGTTCAAGTAAACCATCTGCTGATAATAGCTCGTCAACCGATAGTGGTAGTGGTAGTTCATCAACGTCAGAACACACCCATACATTTGAAAAAGGCTGGACCACTGACGACACATATCACTGGCATAAATCTACATGTGGGCATGATGTAGTTGATGGAAAATCCGAGCACTCCTTTGAAGATGTAGTTACCAATCCAACATACGATCTCGGCGGTTATACAACCCATACTTGCACTGTTTGCGGTTATTCTTATACCGATAACGAAACCTCTAGCTTAAAAGAACGTCTTGGCATCACTCCAGTAATTAATGAAACTAATAACACACTTACATATGGCTTATATCCTCAAAGTCATGTTAGCGATTCATCTACTATTGCTGCCTTAAATAAATTAACCGCTGAAAGTAATGGCTGGTATTTATATAACAATGAATATTATGCAAAGAAAAAAGCTAATCCTTATAATTCAAGTTATACATTCGATGATGGAACAACCATTGTAAGTGGAACCGAATATTGGTTTAAATGCGAACCTATTACGTGGAAGATATTAACTTCTAGTAATGGCACATATTCGCTTGTTTCTACTAAATTATTAGATGCTCATAGATATAACGAATTTTATACTGGAACTAAAAATGGATATTATGCAAATAACTACATGAATTCCGAGATTAGATCATGGCTTAATGGTGATTTCTTAAATACTGCATTTAACTTAGATTCATCATTGATTCAAACGACTCTTGTTGATAATTCAGCATCTACAACAAATAGTTCATCAAACTCGTATGCCTGCGCTAATACAAATGACAAGGTTTATTTACTTAGTTATAAGGATTATTCAAATACAACATACTTCGCAGATTATTCAGCTAGAACGTGCAAAACAACTGATTACGCTCGAGCTAATGGCATATGGTATTCAACAAGTTCTTCATATCTATATAACGGATACTATTGGACCCGCTCGCCTTATTCGGACGACTCCGACCGCGCGTGGTACGTCGATGGCGGTGGCTACCTCGACTACCGCTACGTCATTTATTCTAACGGCGGCGTCCGCCCAGCTTTGACTATCAAGCTTTAATATCACCAAAGAGTGGCACCAACCTCTAATTAGGAATAGCCACTCTTTTTGCTGTTGTGGTGGTGATAAGAAGTTTTGTTCCAGCTCTAAGTGACGGATGGGCTATAATAGAAGCATGAAGAAAATGACGTATGAAGAATTCTTGAAAGCAATAGAGGAAAATTCACACAATCCACTTACATTGGGACTGAATCGAGCGCTGAGTGGAAAAGTGCCGATGTCGAAAGAATTAGCAAAATATCTAAGAGATTGCTACGACAAGAATATGTCGCCAATGGAAGTCGCGGAGGACTGGTTTTAGATGTAATTCTCGATGATTCATCTTGTGATTATGTGGCATTAGTTTTACTTATTGGTTGATTTGCACCAAGGAAAATACTAATTAAAATTACCGCCACAAAATGCTATCATATTTGTTGAATATGATGAATTACCCAGAAATGCTTAAACAATATCGATCTAAAATGTTTTTATCACAACGTGATCTAGCGAAGATTCTCAAAGTATCTGTTGTTACTGTTAATAGATGGGAAAATGGACATTTTGAACCAACAATCAAATACAAAAGAGAACTTAATAAGTTGTTTAGGAAGGCGAAGATGGGGGAGTAGGTGGATGGATTTTTTAGCAGTTGTTCAAAAAATAAAATCCAAGTTTTCTAAAGAAGAACTTAAGAATCTAGAATTAATTACTGGTTTTGATTCCCTCCATTTAGCGTCAATGGGTTCTAATGATGTTGAAGGATATCAAATATTTACGCCTGAATTCATTGTTAAAGATATGTGTAAAGCTATAGGTGAAAAAGAAGTATTTGATCCATCTAAAACGATATTAGAGCCTACTTCAGGAGATGGGGCGTTTACTGTTTACATATTAACAAAAAGACTTGAGAAAGTGTTTAAAGATAACAAAGAAAATATTGAAATTGAAAGCCTAAAAGCATTATCCACAATATATTCTAATGAAATGGATAAAGAGCTTATTATCAAACAAAGAAATAATATACTTACCGCATTTACCGAATTTGCTAAAAAGAAAAAAATCAAATGGTCTGATAACTATTTAGATTTGGTTAAATGCATAATTCTTAAAAACTTTACGTGGGGAATGTTTAATTCGGATAATTCAATTGATGCTGGTTTATTTGGAACTGAAGTCATTTATAAGATGCCTAAAGCTGAAAAAGGTGATTACCAGGCTATTGATTTTCCGGTTTGGGAGATAACTAATGATGATGTTGATTTCTATATGGAAGGAGTGGAACTATGAGTGAGAAGAAAAATGATGCTTTAGCTGCTGAACAAAATTATAGAACCACTGTTGAAACTGCTGCTGAATATGTCGAAAACTTTGACATATTAGAAACCATCACTAATGTTGGCAATGACGAAGTATTCACTCCTCGTAAAACATGCGATATGATGCTTGATTCTTTACCTGAAGAAGTATGGCACAATCCTAATTATAAGTGGCTAAATCCCGCAACTAAAAACGGCATATTTGAAAGAGAGATAGCGATTAGATTAGATGCTGGACTTAAAGATATAATTCCTGATACTGAAACAAGAAGAAAACACATTCTTCAAAATATGATATACGCTATTGGGCAAACCAAATTTACCGCTCACGTGGCAAGAAGAACTCTTTATTATTGTTCACAAGCAAATCGAGCGTGTGATGGAAAGATTGCCGACGACGGACATTATGTAAATGGCTACGCGATTGGTAATGGAACATGGTTTAGTAACGAAGAAGGCAACATCAAAACTCCATGTACTGAACACGAGTTTGTCGATTCAAACGGAAGAAAAATGCCATCCTCTTGTAGTGGTGATGATAGAAAGAAATATAAATGTAAATATTGTGGAATAAATGCAACATCAAGTTATAACGACGCAAATCAAAGAGAAACTTATGCTTATGAATTTATTCACGTTAACCATTTGACTTTAGATAAGCATTTAAGAAACAGATTTTTTGGAGGCAACAAAGATATGAAATTCGACATAATAGTTGGGAATCCGCCTTATCAATTGAGTGATGGTGGCGCTCAAGCTTCTGCACGTCCTATATATAATTTATTTGTTGATCAAGCTAAGGCATTAAACCCTAAATATTTATGTATGATTATTCCTTCAAGGTGGATGATTGGTGGAAAAGGTTTAGATGATTTTAGAGAAAGCATGATTTCTGACAAACATATTAAATCTTTAGATGATTATGTAAATCCAAAAGAATGTTTTCCTAACAATGATATCAAAGGCGGTGTTTGTTATTTTGTATGGGATAGAGATCATAATGATAAATGTAACATTACACTTCATACTGCACTAGAGCAGAAAAAAAGCATTCGTTATTTAAAAGAAGAAGGTTTAGATATTTATGTTCGTGATGAAACTCTATTAAGTATCATGAAAAAAGTAGCGGGCCAGGGCGGAAAAATGCTCGACAGCATTGTTTCCGCT
>CAVDWX010000115.1:0-4070 GCA_963612735.1 Gemmiger formicilis
TAAGCTTTTTCCTTTAGCGATGACGTAACGGAAGAGCTCGTGATTTCTTTCGCATTAACCTTTATCTCCTAATTTATCAGATTCAAAATACCATTGTCGGATCAAATATAACTCTTCTTTAATTTTTGAATATCCATATACATTTTTTAAGAAATTATTATTCATTGTTTTACTCCTTTTTCTATAAATAAAAAACAAAATAGGCGTCCTTTTTTAGGACGCCTGATGACAACTTATTTATTTTAATTAATCGATTAATTCAAAAGCTTTTTTTAAATAATGTTCGATTAAAGCAGTAAGAACTTTATATTCTTGATAATTATTTTCTCTTCCATCGAGCCAAGTGTCGAAGTATTGATAAATCCAGTTTTTACCATATTTACAATACTTTTTTTTCATTCTCATTTTAGTCGAGATTCCATTAATTTTTCTATTTGTTTTAAGATTGTAAGTAGAATCAAACCATTCTCGTATAGAATATTCATTGAAGATTTCATCGGCTGTCATATTTCTATTCCATTTATAAAGTCTAAATTGATTGTCCTCAATTTGAATTCCGATGGTTTCTTGTTCTTCTTCGTTAATGTTATATTTTTTGAAGCCAAAAGAAAGTGTAGCTTTTCCGTTATTAAATGATCTTTCAACATAAAATCTAAGATTTGGCTTTGTTTTTGCTAGATTTTCATATTTAATATTAAGATATCCAAAACCTGTTTTTACAAAATCATCGGCTTTGTTTTTTCTAAAAACATCCATCAAATTAACATCGTATAGTTTTTTAATATTTGGACTCCAATATGACAAAACGCCGTTTTTTTCTTTCAATGACATATCCATTAACGCATTAATAGAATCAAGAATATCACAGTAGTCGTTAACCAAATCATTTAAATATGATGATTTGTTTTTGCTAATTTCCCTAAGCTTAGATGCAATTTGAGAGTAAGAAATAAAAGTCCATTTTTCAACTGAAAAAGGAGGCTCTTTTATTCCTGTTATTGCGCCTTTATAAAAGTGACCTTTTTTGCTATATTCTTTTAATTGATATTCATTAGGATAAGATTTAATTTTATTTTCAATAACATATTCATTTCCATCTATATCGTATATAGTTAAATCTCTATGTTTGTCTTCTCTCTCAATGCTTTTATATTTTTCCAAATCAAAGTCATTAAAAAAGACCTTAATTAATGCTCTAAATTCATCAGTCTTAATCAAAAAAGCCCAAAAATTAGAGTGAAAAAGCTCTTTAGATCCTAAAGACATTGAATATACTGGCGAATTAAGTAACTTATTAATGTGATAGTCAAAATTTTTGTTTTCCATAGTTATTTGTATCTTTCTAACGCGTTTATCAAACCGTTTTTTATTTTATTGATAAAACTATCAGGTGATATAACTTTCACGCAATCTGAATATTGCATTACCCAATAATACAGGGCATTTTCGTTGCATCGAACGGATGCAAATATTTTATTATCCTTTTCCCAAATTTTAGCAGATTCACCAAACCAATCTTTAATAATTTGAATAACCCATTCTTGATCCAATTCAAAAATTGCATCAATCGTATCTCCACCAAGAATATAAAGGTGATCATTTATATATTTAGAAATTGAGAAATTTTTAGGTCCATCTTCTAAATCTTCCATTTGCTTAATAGGCCAGTCATTTTTAATTTCAATATTTGTCATATAGTCAACTCTGAATGTTTGTAATGGCCTATATTTTTCGCGGTAATTACAAATTAAATAATAACGGCCAAAATTATTCACTAAGTAATAAGGTGAAACAATGTATTGAAAGCCATCTTTTCGGGCTACTTGATTGCCTTTCTTATCATATGTTAAATATTGGAACCCTACTCTTTTGCTTTGATTCATAGCTTCATGAATAACGCTAATGTTATAAAGAACTTGTTTATTAGATGTTCTATTTATTTCTGATGATTTATAGATATATGAATAATCTTTTCTTTGATATTTGCTAAAGCAACTTGAAACGGCATCTGCTATTTTTTTGGCCTGCCTTCCATCAATGCTTCTGCTTGAGAATATAGCATCAATAATATATGAAGCTTCAGTATTGTCAAACGTTCTAGAAAGCAAAGCAAAACCGCCTTTTGGTCCTTTAGCAATGTCATAATCAAGTTCTTCTAAAAGTTGCAAAGATGAACCAACTGATTTTCTTTCTAAATCAATATCATAAAGTTGACGGATCTTATCCGCTATTTGAGGTTGTGTTAGATAATGATCATCATCTGTGTATTCTTCGAGTACTTTGAGTACTAGAAGTATTGAACTCTTTTTATTTGGAATCATTATTTCCTTCCTTTTAAATATGGAAGATTGAAATCTCTAGCAAATCTTTTATTATTTTTAGCTTGCATAGACAATTCATTATGCTTTTGCAATTGTGAATTTAAATTGCCAGTTTTAGCAATACCTATCATAAATATCAAACTCGCTAACATAGTATCTCCTAACGAGCTAATTATATTATACCAGAAGTCCTGTTTTTAGGACACGCAGTTTTAAATTAAAAAGACGCCATTTCTAAAGGCGTCCATTAGTGTTTTTACTTTTTTAATAGCATTGTTAATAGATTGCCATTACCAATTTTATGGCCGTGTTCATCTCTTGTAACTTTGCCATCGAATTCACCTAATCGGTGACCATGTTCGTCTCTGATAATCTGTTTTGTACCAACGGTTTCAATCTCGCCGATGCGACGTCCATGACTATCTCTTAAAGTTTCTTTCATAGATGCTTCCTCCTTATTTATATTAAATAAAATAGGAGGTCCGTTTTTCCGTATTTCTAAATTTTCTTTTAATACTTTGTATTAATTATCTTTTGCGCTTAAATCACAGGAATTATTTAATGTCAAAATTTAGCCAATAATACTGAGCTCTGGCTGTGCCACTGTGTATCCAACCAGCAAAAGAGATAAAGTCAAAACACTGAATAATATTTTTTTCGTATTTGGTACCTTTTCATAACTTGATTTTTCATTTGAATAAGTTTGTCTTCTAGCACCAATGAATGATTTTGCCGATATTGATATTCTCATATACCATCGAGTACGACGTACCCACACCGCGTATAACAAACCCAAAATCCACAATTGAATAGTTATAATAGCCTTCGTCATCTAAGTTGGTATAGTAAATTAGTTCACCATCGCCGTCTTCAACATACTTATAGACAAATTTGGTTTTAACTTTTAGGCCGAATTGAATATCTTTGTTGGCTATGTAGCTGGTATTATCTGCCATAACAAAATTGCCATTGCCATCGTTATAGACATTGTAATAGATGAACTCGTATCCTTTGTAGGTAAAAGACTTCTCTTCTTTTATTGGAGTGGATGAAATGCTGTTGGCGGTAAAGGTTATTGAGCCACCATTTTTTGCACAAGCAGATAAAGAAGCAAGCCCCATTGAGCATAAGATTGCCAGTAGCAAAGTTGCAACTTTTTTCATTTTTATCTCCTCCCATAATAATCATTAGCTTTAATTTTTGCTTGCTCTACATTCTTGTAGACAACAGATAGTTTATTCCATTCGTTTTGAAGTTTCTACAAACTTCAGCATGTTGTCTAGAATATTTTCAGTTATCTTCATATAGGAAGTCTCTGTAACAAACATGGCACCAGTAGTTTCTCTTTCCAGTCATTTGTTTAAGGAAATTATAACCCTAACTCTTCCATAATTTTATAAGGCGTTTTTATTTCGTTAATTGAAAAATTAAATGCAACATATATTTAATGGCCGTTGCATTTTTCTCATCAACTCGTTTTGATACAATGGTTTTGATGCCTCTTGAGTAAGGAAAGGAGAAACTATTCAAGGACGATTACATGCGATAGTGTTTCACGTCAAAGCCAATTTATAATATTATGAGTGTATTTTCCTGATTTTAGCATATCAACCCAGAATCGCCAAAAGCAAAAAGCCTCAATATAATCGAACAAAAAAAGGACTGATAACATCGCTATCAATCCTATTCAACATGGTGCTCGAAGAGGGACTTGAACCCTCACATCCTCACGAACAATAGATTTTGAGT
>CAVDWX010000116.1:0-4033 GCA_963612735.1 Gemmiger formicilis
CATGAAAAAAGTAGCGGGCCAGGGCGGAAAAATGCTCGACAGCATTGTTTCCGCTCGAAAACCATATGGCTTAGAAGCGGAAACAATGCTGTCGGCTCCTAAGTATGGCCTGCCGCCATTTAGTGATAACAAAATTGATGGTGGATATGAAATTTTTGGTCTTGGTGATAAGCAAAAACGGACTTGGAAATATTTACCTAGAAATTATCCTATTCCAAAGATTAGTTCATGTTTAAATAAATATAAAGTATTTATAGCAGAAGCATATGGTTGTGGCGCGATTGGTGAAGTGCCAAGCACGCCAGTGCTTAGCACGCCAGTGCTTAGCACGCCAGGCCAGCTTTGTACTGAGACGTTTTTAGAAATTGGTCCTTTTGATACAAAATTAGAAGCCGCTAATGTAATTAAATATATTAAAACTAAATTTTTTAGAGCTCTTGTCGGTGTTCAAAAGCAAACTCAGCACACAACTCAGAAAGTTTATAGATTTGTACCACTACTTAACTTTAAAGATAATAGTGATATTAATTGGGATGCAAAAATATCTGAAATTGATAATAAACTCTTTAGCAAATACAAATTAAGTGACGAACAAATCGAATTTATAAAGCACAATATCCAGGAGATGAACTAATTATGCCTGTTGAAGTAATTCGTTCATCCGATATAAATACCTCCGACAGCGTGACTATTTTTAAAACAACGCATCAATTCTTTCTTGATGATAGAAATGATACTGATAATGATTTAATCCTTCTATATATGTATATATTGCCTTCATTTCAAACTCATGGTGTAAAAGTAGGAATGGCAAAATGTAGACCTGACGAGACTTTTTGGCATGCCATTAAAAGTAGAATTAAAAATCAAAAGCACGAACTAGCCTTAACCGATGATCAATATAATAAATACGGTCTCAAACGCGAGGTAGTCTATTGGGGCGTTTGTGTTGATACAAATAATGAATCATTTAAGGATTACCATGTTCACGATGAAATTAAACATGCTTGTGCTGGTTTAGTGGAAAAAGAACAAGAATGGTTTACTAATGTCCCAACTGAAGAGCTAATTGATGCTTTTGAGAAATGCCGAAAGAAAGATGTTGTTAGAGATATATATACTCCTAGAAAAGAACAGCAAAAGGTTATTGATGATTTAACTGCATATTTTAATAAATATCCTACTGGTCATCGCTTCTTACTCAACTGTAAAATGAGATTTGGCAAATCATATACTACTTATAAATATTGTGAAGAAATAGGTGCAAACAAAATATTGATATTAACTTTTATTCCTGCAGTTGAATCATCGTGGAAGGATGACTTGTTTCATATAGCTACCGAATATAAATACTTCACTGATTTTCGTTTGAAGAAAAAAGAATTTGACTTAAAATCGCATGATGAACCATATGTTGTATTTTTGTCGCTACAAAATTATTTAGGTAAAGATAGTGAAAGTAACGAAGTAAAAGACAAAATTAAAAAATTACAAGATATCGATTTTGATGTCGTTATTCTTGATGAATATCATTTTGGTGCTTGGAATACTAGGACTCAAGAGACATTTGAAGACTTAGATAAAACCTATCAAAAGAACTTGAAAGACACTAAAGATGTCGTTAAGAAATTTGGTATTAAAACTAAGAAAACTATTTGTTTATCAGGTACACCTTTTAGAGCGTTAGCACGTGGTGAATTTAATAATGAATCAACATCTACTTATTCTTATTTTGACGAGCAAAGAAATAAATATCCAGTAAGCGCAGATGATAATGTTGCTATTAGGGATAAATCGGTAGTGGACCCTGAATACGCTCAATTCCCTGACATGTGTATTTTTGGCTACAACATGAAAAAGTTATTCGCAGATTTAACAGCATCATGTTTTTCAGATGATAAACTTCTTGGAAGCAAATATTTTTCATTAAATAAGTTTTTTGAAACAAAAAATGAAGTTAACTATAACGAAGATTTTGTTTTCATCTATGAAGAAGAAGTAAAACAGTGGCTAGAAATTATTAAAGGTAAATCTGTATATGGTAATAAATTCCCATATTCGAATACCGCGATGATGTCTAATAATAAACACACGTTATGGCTTATGCCAACGGTTGCATCTTGCATTGCCATGGCTAATTTATTAAAAGAAGACGATTATTTCAGTAAATACCAAATTATTAATCTTTCAGATAGATATGTTGGTTCAGGCACTGATGCACATGATTTTCTAACGGATAATATAACTGCCGCGAATAATACTGGGAAGCTTGGTAGTATTGCTATTACGGTAAATAAACTAACAATTGGTGTCACTGTTAAAGAATGGTTTTCAATATTCGTATTAAAGGATTTATCGTCTCCAGAATCATATTTTCAATCAATATTTAGAATTCAAACGCCATATACGAAAAATGGTCAAATTCTTAAAAAAGAAGGATACGTATATGATTTTAATATCGATAGAGCGGCATCCTTGCTTTTAAAATACGCTGAAGAAACATCAAGAGAAACTAGTTACACTAAACTTCAAGTCGCCAGGTTAATTGTTAAATACCTACCTATATTTATTAATGGAGACATGTCGACGCCAATTTCAGATAAAGTGTTTTATGAACTCGCTGAATATGGTGATGCAAGTGGAGTTCCTTTATCTAGAAAGATTGTTGATACTACAAAGACAACTAGAATAGGCGATGATGAAACAATTGCTTCCATGCTAAATGATCCTGAATGTAGTGAAATTATTAAACATGTTTTTGCTCATGCTAAATTTAGTAAGCCTAAAACAAGAACAACTCCACCTCCTCCTGACAACGGCTTTAACACTGAACCAGCTAAAAAAGGAAGAGATAAAGGCTATGAGTTAGGGCTTGCTGATTCAAAACAATTCGTTGATTTTGATGATAAAGAAATTCAGCAAAAATTTGAAACTTATATTGAATCTTATTGTTTGGAATATTGTCCAAAAGAATATAATGATGTTCAACTCACGTGGTACTGTAATGGATTTAGAAAAGGTTATGAAGCTGGTGTTAATGCTCCTATTAAAAAAGTTCAATGTGGTAAAGATGACGGCATTAAATTTGTTGATAAAGTCAAAGAAAAATTTGGTGAAAATATCAAATTCACTAAGTCTACGAAAGGCGAAATCATAAATTTTGTTAATACATATTTAAATGTTGCCGCTAATCTTCCCGAAGAATATCGTGGAATGCTATATAAATATTGGTATTGTGATTCATTTAGAAAAGCTGTAAGAAATGCTTTAACCCCAGTAGTGGATTCTAAAGATAAAAATTCAGTCGAAGATGCTGATAACGTTATTAAACATATTCTTGCTCGATTATTTGAATTTTTATATATTTCCGTTTATCGAGAGACAACATTTAATGAAATCTTTAATAATGCAGATCCTAATGTCTTTTTAGAAGCGGTGGGCATTACTAAAGATGATTTTAAAATTCTTAATAAATATCACATTTTCCAAGAAGACGTCTTAAACAATTACATTCATGATTTCTTTGTTAACGAGTCACTAGGTTCTACATTAGATTTAAGTGATGAAAAAGTTAAGGCGCAATATCGTAATAGTTTTGACTGGTTTGGCTTTGGAGTTGATGATGAAGGCGATATACATGTTTCTGATACATATGGTTCTCATGAAAACGAAATTGATGAAACTATAGAAGAGCCTCAAACCGATTATGTTGAGATAGTGAAAGCAGTTGAAGACATAGCGGATAATCCAGTTGACATCATAACTGATTTACTTAAAAAGAATCCACGCGGTATGAAATCAGGCAAAATTGCCGAATATTTGCATGTGAGTAAAAAGGAAATCAATAAAATCTTATATGCAAATAAAGATAAATTTGCAGTTGATTTCTTCTTTTATTGGAAACTTAAACAATAGCTTGTTATTAACAATGTTTGTGACTCTATCTTCTCTTTTATCATCATCCGCTACTTTAAACACGCCGTACGCTCGCTAGTTAGGCAAAACTAGTAGGTTCCTCGCTCCTCGACCTCTA
>CAVDWX010000117.1:0-4008 GCA_963612735.1 Gemmiger formicilis
GGTCGATTAATATGTAGGTTTTTTAAACATAAAAATCACATTTATTTTCTGGGGGTACAAAATTTTATGGGGGACATTTCTAAAAAACTTTTAGGGTTATTTTTAGGCATTTCATTATCACTTGGTGTTGGAGCAGGCCTTGGTAGCGTTCATAAAGAGGCTAGTGAGGTTAAAGCTGAAACGCTGACAACAAATGTGGCTTACTCGGATTTCTCTGGTGGAACAAGCTCAAGCGGAAGCACGATGACATCAACGATCTCGCCTTTCACAATAACATTTGACAAAGGATATGACGGTGGTAACAATACTTATGCTCAATCCTACGCAAATGGGACGATAACTTTCGCTGGGGACGAGACCGTCAGCAAAATAAATAGTATTGTGATAACGGCTTTTTCCTCCTCATATAACGGTGCACAATCAAGCGGAAGTTGGTATGTAAGCTCGGGAGGAGGCTCGGTCTCCGTGAGCTCAACAACGATAACATACACCAGCGCATCTACGACAACAAAGACAGTTAAATTAAAAGCAACTAAGCAATTGCGATGGACCGCCATGGTGATTTCTTATGAAGGTGCTACCATCGAGGAGGCCTCGGAATTAACGATAACTACATCATCAACAACTGTTCACGTAGGCGAGGAATTGTCTTTGACGACTGCCCTTATCGGTGGTAGCGGCGCTTACGAGAAAACGATCGCCTGGACATCCAGCGAAACTTCTGTGATTGCTGCGCCAGTAAATAGCGAAGAAGGTGAAAAGGTAACTCTTAAAGCCTTAAGTGTCGGAACGACCACTATTACAGGTACAGTCGTAAGCCCAGGAAAGGCATCATCATCACTAAAAATAGAAGTAAAGGCCGCTAGAACACAAACCGATATGTCGTTACATGGAACAATCAAAAAAACATCCTATTACGTTGGTGACACATGGGATTTGACCGGCTTAGATATAGAGGTCACATGGTCGACAGGAGATCCAACATATGTCGAATTAAACGCTAATGACGTTATGCATGAATGCACGCCAAAAACCGCGACTAATATTTCAATCAAATCTTTTAATATCCAAGTCTTGTATGGTGATTTTGATAAAACTTTTACCATCAGCGGAATCACAGTAACCGAAAAACCAATCGAAGATAAATTGTGGATTGACGCTAATTCGATAAACATTACGAAAGGTTCGTCTGTAACTTATACAAACTTTTCAAATTTAACCAAATCATCAAGCGACATAAATTCAAATGCAACATGGGCTGGTCTAGTAGCATACAACCAAAGCAATGGTAATGCGCTTCAATTAAATAGCACTTCACGGGCGATTTACACTACAGTTTCTTCTGGCCAAAAAGTAAGCAAAGTTTCAATGAGTTATTCTTCAACAAATACATCAAGCAAACTTTATTTCTATGGCGGCAACAAAGCATATAGTGAGATAAATAAATCCATCAACGAAGATAAGAATAGTACACTAATTGCCACATTAGATAAAGATACATTAAGTGCAATAATAGATGGCAATTATAGATATTTATACATCTATTCCAGTGGAGCCATTTATTTATCATCGATCATTGTTACCTGGGATAATTACACAGCAAAAGATGAAGCTGTGAGTTACTCCAAATATTTCAATGAAAATATTGGTTGTAATTCAGAAGGAACTACTGCTCCAGAAGGTTGGTCTGATGTTAAAGCCGAATGGTCTAACGTATCAAGTGATGCACAAACTTATTTAAAGAATGTCTATGTCACAACTGAAAAAGACACCGATATTCTCAATTGCATCAACACCTACGAATACATCATCAAAAAATATAATTCAAAAGATCCAACGACTTATAACGATTTTATGGGTAGAGATGTAGTTTCTGCAAATGCATCCAATTCAATCTACCGAATATCTGATAACAATACCGCAATTCTGGTTATTGTTCTTGTAGCATTCACCAGCGTGACTGCGATAGGTAGCTATTTCTTCTTTAAGAAGAAAAGTACGAACTAATATCGGTTAAAGTTCTAATAATGGAATCAATGATGAAAAGCAGCAACATAAGCCAAATAAATAATGATAAGAAAATTACAACTCTGCATGCCGGCACATTCAAAAGTATAGAATGCAACATGCAATGCTCTAAAGATTATCTTGATTTCGATATGATTGGCATAAAAAGAGTAGATCTTATATCGATAAAAGAGGAATTTGATAAGCGCAATAAGTATAAATTAATTAATTCAGGTATTCTAAGTGACTTATTTCTTTGTATAGCCACTACATTTCTTGGCTGCACTCTTGGAGGCTTAACCAACATAAGTGCTTATGATTCTAATCAACTGGCGTTCTGGTTTTTATTTCTTATTTGTCCATTACTAACGATGTTTTTTCTTTGTGCTTGCGTTATCTCATATATGAAAAAACGAAGTGATAATTTTCTTGAAAAGCAATTGGAAGAAAAAGTATTTAAAGTGCTAGATGAATATAGCAAAGAGGAATAGGCATGACAAATATATATACGGTTTTATCTCGTTCAACATTAAAAGTGTTTAATGATCATAATGATATTGTTTCAACAGCTTTTATTTTAAGCTTCCCAGTAGAAAATAAAGAAAATACAACGCGTCCTTTCTTAATTGTTAATGAAGATGTTTTATCAATGCATAAAAATCTTCATATTGAAATGAATTTTCAAAAAGAAAATGTATCTAATATAGAAAACATTTATTTTTCAAAAGATTCTGTGTCAAGTTTTAAAATTGAAGAATTAAATGTTTACGCACTGCCATTAGCTAATGTATTAAATGAAATTAACAAAGATAATTCACTATTAGAGCTTAGTGGAATTACAACTAAATTGATTCCTGAAAATGATGTTTTATCTTCAATGGATGGCGTCAATGAATTTACGTGGTTTGCTTTTAACGATAAATTAAATCAAATTGCATGTTATCAAGATAAAAATATTACTTTGCTAGATCAGGAATTTAATGTTTATTTTCAATCTTCAAAAGCAAACTTTGGCGCTCCAGTTTTCATTGTAAACACCGGAAGTTTCACAGTTGATAACAAAATAAAAATTGGGACGAGGCTCTTATTTATGGGCTATTTTGATAAAACAATTGATGGTTATACAAAACTTAATAGTTCTAAAGTTTTAGCGGAAAAAATCAAGCAAAAATTTAATTTCAGTTAAAATCGTTTTTACTTCGAACTAAGAGCTCTTTTTAGTTAATCGAATAATCTTATTTCGCAGTTTTTCTTTAACTTCTATGTTCACACGCCCACAAGGCAATCGTCTTTTAAACCAATAACAAATCTATTTTCCTTGTAGTTTATGATTTAGATATCTAAACAACTAAGGGATGAATATGGGTAAAATCCGATTAGAGTTTTTAGATAATGCTCCTAGATTTCTTATGAGGAGCATTAGCAAAAAGGCTTATTTCAAAGAAAGAACATCAAATAATTGACCTATATAGCATACAGAGCGGTATTAATTCATTCTTTTCTTCCTAACGAAGAAATATCCTCCGATTGCGGTAACGCTGGTGAATGCTGCAAGAACAATAACCAGAATTGCGGTATTGTTATCAGATATGCGATAGATGGAATTGGATGCGTTAGTTGGCGTCTCGCTTCTACCGATAAAATCATTTATTTCAGTAACGCTACCTTTGATTAGGTATCTATCGATGATGTGATCATATCTTGCCATCGCGTTTTCTAAATCTGTACCATCTACGTTTGCTGAGGCATCTTTGGTGAATTGCTTTGCTGAAGCGGATAATTTGCCGTATTCTGTTTCAAGATTTGACCACACAGTCTTTAAGCCTTCGCTATTATCAAGCGATGGGTTTTCGCAAGGAGAACTTGTTTGACTTAAGAATGTCTTTCCAAAGGCCGAAGCATCCGATTCGTAAGTATCATTCTTCCAAGTGACTGTTATGGAATTAAAGGTTAAGGATGCTGATGTGTAGATGTAAATGTATCGATATGACCCACTTGTGA
>CAVDWX010000118.1:0-1738 GCA_963612735.1 Gemmiger formicilis
TGGTTGCGGGGATTGGATTTGAACCAACGACCTCCAGGTTATGGGCCTGATGAGCTACCAGGCTGCTCTACCCCGCGACGTTAAGAATAATGATAATGATTTTCACTTATTTATTCAAGTTATTTTTTACCACCAATTAGTGACCTTTTCGGCAAAGCCTAATAAATCAGTGAAAACAATGCGTTCATTATCGATAGTAATTGTCCCGCTGAAACGACCAAAAACTTGGTTTTGAATCGACTTTAAAAAGATGACATTCATCGAGGCGTGACGATTGATAATCGGCTGAAAGATGAGATCGATTGCCCCGTCACTACTTCGAAACTTCCACACCTTTAAATAATCATCTTTTCCGTGCTTATCAATCGGAATATCGAAACGAACATCATTTAATTTAAAAGATTTATCATCATAGAAAAACATGTTTTCGCTCGCTTCAGATGTATCGCCAAAGCCATAACCGAGATTAAAGCCGATGCGCTTTCCGTGACTAACGCTACTTAAACTTGCCCAGTACCAAGTGTTTTTATAAGTCCAAACGCCTCTTCCCCAGTCGAGCACGCCGTAACAGTCATTGATTAAATCATAGATTTTATCGCCGATTTTAAAATATCCAGTAGCTTTAAGAAGATTAATCTTTTGATTGTAATAGAAATGTTTCTTCCTCTTAAAAGGCGTGGCGATGACCATGCTATCGCGATTAGTTTCTTCTAGATAAATATCGCAACGAAAACTATCTTTATTAGAAAAATTCTTGAACAAAACTTCTAAATGCCTTTTCCCGTGATCGTTATAAAAGGATAGTTCGCACTTCTTATTTTTAAAGAATACATCACCATTTTCACTGCTAGAAGGAAGTTTTAACTTTCCTTTGGTGAACCATTTCATCACATTTTTAGTGATTTCTTTTTTGTTTTGAAAATCTAAAAAGGAAACGCCGGCTAGAGCCATATACGAATTGTCAGCAATTGTAAAAGCAACACCGTAATTGTCGTTACCAACGTAATAATAATCCCATTCTTTAATTCGCCACTTATTAGCCTTTATTAAAGAACGCGAATAAGATTTAACTAATTTAGTGCTGTAGCCAGCTTCTGCTAAACTACCATCATCATAGAGCAATTTACCAGGTTCAAGTTTATTTTGTTCACTCATTATAAAATCCTAATGAATTGATGTCGTAAGCATTGAAGAATTTGCCAAATATATATTTATTGCTCGCTGCTTCAGTGACAATGTAAAGACGATTATTTGTTGGGTTGAAATCGAGATCTTCGCTCATCGCGGGAGCTTTTAAAGAAATGTAAGGATTATCTAAAACATAAGTGTCAACGCCATCAATTTTTGTATCGCTAAGGTAAATATCTTTTTCTTTATAAACATAATAATAAGATGAAGAAAGCCCGTAAGATGTTGATAAGGCGATATCGCCATCTTTCATGATCGCGAATCCTTGCACTTTATTAGGAATGCTGTAATAGCAAATCGGATTAGCAAGTTCTTTATCATCTAAGGCATATTTTCGAACAATAGCTTTATATTCTTTGCCACTTCTTGTCGTCAAAGGATGGTTAGTTACATATTTACCGCCGTCATGGAATTCACCGATGTAGAGATAATCATCATTAGCGAAGACAAAGGAGGCAGATCCTTCAACTTCCTTAAAAGTTTTATCTCTTTCTAGTTCAAGTTCGGTTGTGGATGGATCTTTTATTTTTGAAGCATCAAGCATGTAGAC
>CAVDWX010000118.1:1998-3777 GCA_963612735.1 Gemmiger formicilis
TTTTTTCAATTGAATAATAGTCGTGATAAATTGCAAACTTTAATAAATTAAGTGCACCGATTAAAGATAATACAGTAACAATCACACCGCCTAAGGCTAATAAAGGAATATAAATTAATTTTTTCTTTTTCATAATTAATAATTATCTTAACCTATTTTTCTATTTTCTTATAAAAGAAATGCAAAATTTAATTAAGCAATTTTGTAGAATTAAAAAGATAAATCTTTTTAATTGACTTAATATATATATGTATATAATGTTTTTATTAGTTTCAAGGAGGGAAAAGATGAAACACATTAATAAAATTTTAGTTTTGTCAGCCTCAGCATTCTTATTGGCAAGCTGTGGACCAAAACAAGTCAAAGCCGCCGACGCTAAAAAGGTAGCGGAAAGCTTAAAGTTTTCTGACACAAAAGTTACGGAAGTCCTACTCTCGGTTTCCTACAGTGTTAAAGAGTCTAATGTTTTTGGTAACACTATTCTCACAGGATTGAAAACAATTTTTGGTCAAGAAGGGGAACAGAACGAATTAGGCCTTAGAGAATATGAAGATAGCTATTTTGTAAGCAACTTTGAATTCACAAAAAGAGGCGATGAAAACTATACTTATGTTTTAGATAGCACCGCGATAACAGTCGATGGAACAATGACAACTTTCGACTATGTAGAAGGAGATACAGTAAACAAGGTAAAGACTGTCGTAACTGAGAATATAACTTTTAACAGCCTTGGTCTAAGAACACAGGATAAATATACTTACTTAATTACCAAAAATGGCGATACATGGCTTGATTTAAATATCAACCGCACTTTTTATTATAAAAGGGGTTCGACATCTACTTCTTCTACTTCTAAATAATTAAGTCAATAACATTAAAGGCGTTCACGATAACAAGAACGCCTTTTTTAAAACAAACTAAAAATTATTTATTCTTTAAACCAGAAGATTTGATTGAATAAAATAATCCAAATTAAATCGAGAACCCAACCAATAAATGTTCCGAAGAAGACCCAAATAATCGCAAGAATTAAATGCAAAACATTTTTATTTACAATAGCTCCAGCGATACGATATACAGCCCAAAGTATATCGACAATTGGTAAGCAGAATAGAATCTTCACTAATCGTGAACGATTGTTCATCCATTTAATTAATTGATGCATTGTAGCTTCCTCCTTTTTGAAACATTATAGAAACTTTCATTTAAAACTATTAATGATTTTTTATTTTTCCTTATTTAAATTAGGAACAAATATCGAATATGTATATATTCCGAGCACTTTATCGATATTGACGACATTAAAGCCAAGATTTTCTAAAATAGACCTTCTTTTTAAATCGAATTTCTGAACGCTCGTTACTAAATCGCGATGCGGATATAAAGAGTGAAGATACTTCACCACATTGATCCAAACGCTTTGATCGACGATTCTTTTATCAAACATCGGATAGATGTTAACAGCTATATAAATATGTGGTTTTTCTAACTTAATGCCTATATTTCCTATTAATTTATTGTCATATTCGATGGCAAAATTCTTTGCTCCTTCACTGTCTAAGTCATCATTAAGCGATTTAAAGTAGCATTCCTTAGTTTCATTAAGGAGAGCTATGCTTAAATTTGCTTGTTCAATGTAATTTGATATCGAAATTAAATCATCAGCAATGAAGTTACGAATTAGAAGTTGCCCAACGCGAATAAATTCCATAAGCAAAATAATAATTAACTATTTTCCTCCTTTTTGCAATCATTTAAACGCTTATATACAAAAAAAGT
>CAVDWX010000119.1:0-3394 GCA_963612735.1 Gemmiger formicilis
TTAAAGACTTATTCTGGCGAAGCAAATAGTTTGACTGGCGACCCAACTACCGATGCTGACCACATTAAATCATACGAAGAGCTTGGCATTGACAATGGAAAATTTATTAATGGTGGAACTGCTGCTATTGATTCTAAAACCGGTTATTTAGAACTTGATAAAATGACTCCAGGTGACAAAGTTACATTTAAAATCGATGTCGTCAATAACAGTAACGTCACTATTAAATACCGCACAATCATCTCTTGCGATGAAGATGATGGCTTATTTAATGGACTAACATTCACTATTGGAACAAACGATTTCGAAGGATTAACAAGTAAAACTAACTGGGGAACACTAAACACTTCTAATAATGGCAACGTCACTTCTTTAGATTGTTCAGTAAATCTTCCAAGTGACGCAGGTAATGATTATCAAGAAAAATCATGTAAAATCAGTTATTCAGTGGAAGCTGTTCAAGGTAACTCTAAAACAACTGATCCAGATGATAGCGTTGTTGAAATCTATACTGTAAGCGATCTTAAATGGGTTCAAAAACATGTTAATGAAATTGATGCTTCAAAGACAGTTAAATTAATGAATAATCTTGATTTGGACGGCGAAAACTGGACACCAATTGGAAGCTCTTCTACTTCTGCTTTCAAGGCCACTTTTGATGGCAATGGTAACACTATAAGTAATTTAACATCGACTAAATATACTTTACTTTCTAAAGAAGGCAACGGTTATGGAATGGGACTTTTTGGAAACGTCAAAGACGCAACAATTAAAAATCTCACAATTGAAAACGCTAATATCGGCGGTGAAAAAGCGGAAGACAACACTCCTCTTTATAGTGTTGGAGCTGTTGTAACTGGCTATTCTTATGGCAGTTCTACTTTTGACCACATTACTGTTAGAAATTCTACTGTTCAAGCTCAAACCAAAATTGGTGCGATTGTAGGTCTTAATGCAACTAAAAACTCAACAACTACAATTACTAATTGCAAACTTGAAGAAGTAACCATTAAAGGTAATTATTCATTTTCTCTTGTTGCAGGCCTTCTCCCTGATGCCACCAATAGTCTTGTTTTAACGGGCACTACTGTTGTAGACTCAAAAACAGAATCGTGGACATCGAGTTCGTGTGAGTACACACTCGAAGCGGAAAAGCAATATACTGAATCCGGCTATTGTTGGGAATATTTAAATGAAGACGATAAAGATTTCGTTCTTACTATTCCTAATAATGCGTGGGCTATCCAAAGAGATAAAAAAGGTAAAACAGTAACTAGCGCAAATGGTACATCCGGCGAATTATGGGACGACATTATTTATACTGGTGCTGGTGAATCTGATAAGATAGTTTTAAACCAAACCGTATAGAATTTGCATCAAAACCAATTAAATCATTACATTATTGTATGGATATTAGGCACAGGTCAAAAAGCCTGTGCCTTTTATTGTGAATTTGTTTAATTTTTTTAATCAACTGCAGTAAGTTTTTTCTAATAGGACAACTGTTCGAATTTATATATTTTAATAGGACAACATATTTTTATCCTACCTTATTTTTTATATGCGTTTATCAGCACTTCCTCTTAAAATGCTCACTCGGTCTCCACTTTGTATACCTCACCTTCAACTCATCTCCATTTATCAGGTGAAAGATAAGCATTGATGCACTGATAGTTGCGTAACTTACGATAACTTTCCAAGTCGTCTTTTCATAATCACTAATTTGGAACTCAGGTTTTCTCCTTATTCTATTATTGATGCTATTTCTTCTTCTCTTATTTCTGATGACTTTCTCACTAATTAGGCATAGATCATTAACAACTTCCTTATATACGTCATAAAGTTTTAATGTCATCTCATGAAATAGTGACTCAAGTTGAAGTTCAGTAATATCAACACTTTTCTTACAGAATTTGCCTTTTCTCTGCTTATGCTCACATTGATAATATTTGAATGAGTTAACAAAATAATCTCGATACATTGTTTTAATCTCATAATAACCTCCACATATTGAACATTTAATCATTAGGGAAAATTCTTTATTTTGAAGTAAACCATTTGGTCTTGATGCATCCACGTCCTGAGTTAACTCCCAAGTTGCTTTAGGAATTATTGGTTCGTGATTATTTTTAACGATATATTTAGTAAGTTCTCCATTATTTTTAACAAGCCGATGAGTTATATAATTTGGAACATATGTCTTTTGTAAGATAGCATCACCTGAATATTTTTCATTGGCGAGAATTGAGATTATGTTTCTTGTATTCCATTTTTTCTTACCCTCATTCATTCCTATCTTGTATTTATTTAGAGATTTAGCTATTGCGCCTTTAGGAGTTCCTTCCAAAAACATCTTATAAATTAGGCATATTACTTTGGATTCTTCTTTATCTACTATGAATTTGTACTTTGATTCATATTTATACCCATATAAATTGGGATAGCTAACTTTTCCTTCAGCAAAGCCCTTTCTAATGCTCCACTTCACATTTTCAGATATCGATTGAGATTCCTCTTGGGCAAGGGAAGACATGATAGTCAGTATGAATTCACTTTTAGTATCGAGTGTATCTAGGTTCTCTTTCTCAAAGATGATTCTTACCCCTTTTTCTTTTAAAGCTCTTATTGTTTTTAAAGCATCAACAGTATTTCTGGCAAATCGCGATATTGATTTAACGATGATGAGATCTATTTTTCCGTTAAGTGCATCATCAACCATTTTATTAAAGCCAACGCGCTTATTAATTCCGGTACCAGTTATGCCTTCATCAAAATAGATGCCAGCATTTTCATAATTTTCATGAGCATTTAATAGTTCTTCAAAATATTTCTTTTGGACCGCTAGACTATTGAGCTGTTCATCAGATTCACTTGATACTCTGCAATATGCCGCGACTCGTAGTTTTGTTGAAGTGGTGGTTCCTAGTTTTTTCCGCTCAACGGTAGGAGAAACAACAATGATTTTCTTTTTCAAATCATAATCTCCAATCTACCAATTAACGGTTTATATTTCCTGATGAGTTTCTTCTTATATTGGAGTAGCTCTTTCTCATCTATTTTGTTGTGCACCACTAGGTCATTAAGTAACATTACAGCAAGACGATATTTGATTTCATTATCAGCGTCTTTTTTATTCATTTTTTCTTTTGCCTCCTATTAATTAGATAAGTCACTCTAAGCGGGAGATGGTGCAAGTCATTTGATGATTTATTGATGCAATTGCTGATAAAAAAATCTATACGAATTTAAAAATAAGCTATCAATAAGTGCTAAGTCCAGCCTAAAAGGCTGGCATATGGAAATCCTACTTTTTTAAGTTTTTTATTAACATGTTCAGTCAACATGTCGTTAAAAAGTGGACATGTTCTTGATATTGAAGTGGACATGTTAATTT
>CAVDWX010000120.1:0-3105 GCA_963612735.1 Gemmiger formicilis
ATCTCGAATCTTAAAGATGTACTGGAGGTCATAAAATGATTGATCTTTCTAAAATAAAACATATCTATATTTACCCTGGACTCACCGATATGAGGCTTGGTATCTTTGGGTTAAGAAAAAGAATCATGGAGACAGGCGAAATTGAAAGACACTCTTTATATGTGTTCTGTTCAATGAATCGCAACCAAATCAAAATAATCGAAGCTAATGAGGCTTCTATTTGGCTATATCAAAATAAATTAATTCACGGCAAATTTATTTGGCCAATGAAAGGAAATATATCAGAGCTAAGCAAAGCTGAACTTAAACTTATCATCGAAGGGGCTGGACTTATTAAATCTATTGAGCATAAAGGAGAGGTGACTGCACTATTTTAAATAGGTCTTGAATTATAGTTCTATAAGAACTATAATTTTATTATGCCTGATAAGACTCCTCGCGAAATTGAATTAGAAAGACTTCTTAGAGAACAAGAAAAGCATTTTTATAAACAAATAGATGCTTTAAACAAAAAACATCAAAAAGAACTAAAAGATAAAGATGAAAAATATTCTAAGTTAGAACAAAAGTTTGCTGAACTACAAGAAAAATTTAATAAGGTTCTCATCGAAAAAGAAAAGAAAACCGACATCATTAAAATAAATAATCACAATAAATATGTCGGCACTAAAGAAAATGGTGAAGTTAATAAGGATAACGCCTCACCTATTAATGAAGTAGAGCAAAATTTAGAAAAAGAAAAGAAAAAAAGAGGTAGACCAAAAGGTAGCAAGAATTACGCTAAATGGGATTTGGCTAGTTTGGCTAGTTCTACGATTGAAAACGATATTGCTCCTGAGCTAATCGCTAAAGGATATAAATTAGTTAAAATCGGAGAAGATGAATCGTATTTAATTCGCGTTAGAAAAGAAATTGAAGTCGTTAAAGTTGTTACTCCTAAATACATTAGAAGCGATATTAAAGAGGATAAGATATATCAAGCTTTATCTAAAGCAATATTCCCTCATTCAGTATGCACTGCTAGTTTGGCTGCTGATATTATAAACGCTAAATACAATTTGGATGTTCCTATCTATAGATACTCTAATTACTTAAATGACAAGGGCATCTATCTAAGTGAAATGGATCTCACCAATTTTGTTAAAAGAGCAGATAATCTTTTACTCCCTCTTTATAAAGAAATTAAAAGCAAAATCATTAACAACGCCGCGAAGGTTATTAACATCGATGAAACGCCAATTGAAATTCTCGATTATTTGAAATTAAAAGGTGATGAGCATCGAGAAAATGGATATGTTTTTGTCTATGTCACATCCTATTACAATAATCCTATTTATTTATATGATTTTTCCAAAACTAGAGAAACTACTAAAACTCAAGTAATGTTAAACGACTATAAAGGATATGTGGTCGCTGATGGATATCCAGGGTACGATGCTTTAAAAGAAAAAGGAATTAAAATACAGTTATGCTTCGCCCATATTAGAAGAAAATTTTATGACATTGCTAAGGTATTATCTCCTGAGCTTAAAAAGAAAAGTGCTGCCCAAGAGATGGTCAATAGAATCGATAAACTGTTTAGGATAGAAGCTAAATTAAAAGAAGAGAAGAAAACACCATTAGAAATATATAATCATCGACAAAGTGAAGAATACACAAAGATAGTTAATGATATCTATGATTATTTAGATTTAATTAATCCAGAAAAAGGGACATTTCTATATGATGCGGTCAACTATTTTAGAAACGGAAAAGAAGATAGTAAAACATTCTTGTTAGATGGTCATATTCCTATTTCTAATAATATTGCAGAAAGAGCGATTAAACCTTTCACGATTATGAGAAGAAATGTTTTATTCTGCAAAACGGAAAAAGGCGCTGAGATATCTGGTAGATTATTTACTATTATTCAAACCGCTAGAGCAAATGGATTAGTTGTTGAAGACTATCTAACTTACGCGATGGAGAACATCAACAATATCCCGATAAAAGATCTCTTGCCTTGGTCAGAAAGCCTGCCAAGCAATTTAAAGATAAAATAAATGTGCTAACTTTCGTACGGGCGACCTAAAAATCGCACATTTTCCTAAAATCTATCACCTGGTTATCTTTTAGGCATACTATTGATCGCATTCAGATATGTCTTCCCCTTACCAATGAAGATAGAATCAGGAATCATGCATAACGTGTAAGCAATGTAGAAAGGTACAAGTTTCAATAAGATTGAGAATATATGATCAGCATTCTCTAGCCTTTCTGCATACGCTAAGAATGGCTTCCATCCAGGAATCGTGATAGCCCACAAACAGAAGATGAATAAAGACAAAAGATAATAGTTTAAACGAATAATACTCTTATTTTCTTCCTTACAGTCTGTCTTGATAACCTCCGCCATCGCTGATACAGGAATTAGTAGCCATCCCCAAATGAAGTTATTCGCAACCCAATAATTACCTTGTTCATTGACCATATTGACCATCTTGCCAATCATCAAGGCATAGACAATGTTATCGATGAATTGTTGAGTTCCAGAGAAAAGGCCGACTTTTAGCCATGAAAGATATTCAGATTTGTCTCCTTTGCTAAATAAGCAAGGCTTTATAAGCTTCTCGTAATATAAGACAACGAATCCTGCGATAGCTAATATTGAATTCGTAATCATATTGCTAACTGCAATACCATTGACACCCATAGATGGAATAAGAAGGAAATCAGCGATGATTCCTAGAACAACTTGAATACCTAAAAAGATATAAACATTCTTTGGTTTCTCTGCGACTACGAATACGACGTTGAAGAACGAAGGGATGATACCTATCATGAACGCAATCGTCTCAAGTTTAAGATATGTGCTAATAGCGGATATATCATTCTCCTGTGGATTCATATAGGAAATCAAAGAGTTTCCATAGATGAAGATTCCGATGTTGAAGATGAAATATAGGACAAACACGATTAAGAAGGATCTGAATACAAACGAAGATCCTTTTTCATCTTTTTCTTTGAAAATCTTATTCAAAATCGAATAGAGAGGAACTATAAGGAATGCTTTGATTGTCTCATCAATAAGGTCATACCACTCCATCTGACCGATGATATCAATGC
>CAVDWX010000121.1:0-2920 GCA_963612735.1 Gemmiger formicilis
TTAAATTCATTTAAGAGGATAGACAACTATAGAGCATCTAATAGACCAATGGAAAAAGCTAATAGAGATATTGATACTTTATTTAGGTCATCATTTGGTTCTAGAGACTTCTCTCGAATGAGGAATAGAATAATATACTCTATCAATCAAGATTGTTCCATACAATATCCAGGCAAATCTAGAACTAACAAGTACAAATCTAAGAAACGTGGAAAGTAAGTAAATAAATGAATTTTTTAATTATAAAAATATTTTATTGTTTAAAGCCTCGCATTAGTATTGTTTCTAAAAAATAATATAATTTAGAACCTACTATAATCGCAAAATTATATTGCGCACTTAAATTTTGAAGAATGATTATTTATATAGTACATTATGTAACATAACTATCACTATCTTTGTATTTTAAATATTTCAAAGAAGTTATAATAAAATTGTTATCTTGGTTCAATATAATCACCTTCAATTGTAAAAACTCCTATTGTGTTACCATTTGTATCAAAAATTCTACCTCAAAATCATTTTCAGTATATTTTAGAACAATAGTTCCTTTTGTCCCAATTGGTAAACCTTTAAATTCTTTTATTAATTTTACACATTGTAATTCTTCCATAATTCACCTCTATATCAATCTTTCTTGTCAAGGTAAAGAGTTATTATTCTCCATGTGGTTTTTCCATTATCATTTTGTATAACAACTACCACATTTGCAAATTTATAAGTTCCATCTTTTCCTTTAATTTTAGCATTAAATGTATATTTTAAACCAAACTTTGTTCGTTCAACGAAATTTGGGAGTTTACCATTTATCGCTCCACCAATCGCATTATGAAGTAACTTACTATCACCAATTTTATAGCCTAACACACTTTTTAAAAACCTAGCCTTTGAACCACCATCCGGGTGATCCAATTTAAGTAAATAACCATCATATTTTAACTCACTATCTTTATAATCAAACTTAGATGAATCAAAAGGTTTAGGCTCGATAGTAATTAATTCTATCATTTTATTATCAAAATCACTTTGAATAATACTGCCTTGTGGAGATGATCCGACACCAATACCAAGCCCACTTTTGCTAGTCTTTCCCATTTGTCTTCGCCTCCTTGTTTATAATATTCCTTTCTTTAAGAATATTATTCGGAATAACAATCTCTATTCCTTTACTTGAGGCATATTCAAATAGTTTAAATACTTTATTATCATTAACTGATACACTATAAACAGTTATTTTCATTAATTGTTCAAGATTATCAACTGTATGTTTAATTGCTTTTAAAAGCAATTCTCTTTCAGATTTTTCCTTTATCGAACCTTTTACACTGAAAGCAACAACTTCAGTATCTTTCATTCCATCAAGCATCACATCAAAATAATTATCGCTTGCATATGTTATATTAGGTGAAAGATAAGTCAGTATATTTCCTAAAATTGTTGCATACTAAAAAAGGCGGCCTAACTCGTAATTGAGCTAAGTCGCTTATATTATATAATATCAAATGAAGGATGGATAGACAATTTAAAACATTGTATCAAACCTATATGTTTATTTTGTCTTGAAACACAACATTTGATACAATTTCGTACCCCTTTATAAAAGTTCGTACCCTTCGACTGTTTTCGTACCCCTAAGGGTAATAAGAAAACACCTGACGAATTAATCATCAGGCATTAAATAATTAATAAACAAAAGTTAGAAAACTTTGAAAATTTTTCCAAGAATCAAAATGATCACCGCAACAATTTCTAAAGCACAAAGTAAACTAGCTATGTACAAACAAACTTTTGCACTAGCGCTCATGTATTTTGAAATATCTTTTGATTCAATTCCTAATGTTTTACATAATGTTTGCAATTTATTTTTAGAAATACAACCAAAAATTAGAAAACCAATAAAGCCTAAGAAAATGGCTGAAATTAAAGACATATAACCGTAAAAATCAATTTCAGATTGTCTCGTTTTCTCTTTCATCATTGCCTCTACTACATTATGAGACGAAACTCTGCAACCGCACTTTGGACAAATTTCAGCCTCTTTTAAAACTTGGTTCCCACAATGAGAACAATAAATAAACTCATCCATAACATCACCATCTTTCTTTCTTTCATTATACCCCCCCCGCTAAAAAATCAAGACCCTAGGCTAAATTTGCAAAAAAACCACCCTTGTTATCGGATGGTCACTTTATCGTTATTTCCTTGCCGTTCCTAAACTGGAATGTGATGCTGCGGTCTCTATTGACGATTGCCTTGTCTATCAAGTAGCTCCAAACGTCCTCATCGTAGGCTTCTAGAACATTTGGCCTGCTACTCAAATCATCAATGAACGCCTGTAGGTATTTTGCTTGGCACTTCTTCTTTTCAATCTCAAGGCTTACAGCTTCAATTTCACTGATAATATTCTTGTGTTCCATATCGTAGGAATCATACTTCTTTTGGAATTCATCTTGATCCAACGCTTCGGTGCTATTCTGCTCTATCAAGTTTTTGACAAGAACTACAATATCTTCAGCCTTTTGGTTCAGTTCAGCAATCTTTGTTTCAAGTTCAGAAGTGTTATCAAGAACCTGGATCATCTCTTTGCAGTCTTCAACTAGCTGCTCTCTATTGCCAATGAACTCGTTATAAGCAAGAATAAACTTATCCTTAACTTCCTCATCAGTAACAAATGGTGTCTTGCAATTATGTCCAGTTGCATATTTTTTGTTGCAACGGTATTTAACGCATCTATACTTGTCAGTCGAGTGAAGGACTTTAGCTCCATAATATGAACCGCAGTCACCGCATATCAACTTGCAAGAGAACTCATTAGAGCTGTTATAACCTTGGGCAAGTTTACCTCTTCTTTCAAATTCGAGTTGAACCATCTGCCAGTGGTCTTTAGACACAATAGGTTCATGGTGGTCTTCTACATAAA
>CAVDWX010000122.1:0-2871 GCA_963612735.1 Gemmiger formicilis
TAAGTTCTTACAAAATTAATCTATTTCCAAAATTTTCTAGTGTTAAATCCTAAATTCGGGCCATCGCTGGCTAGATATTATTGTCTTTCTTTTTCGGAAAAAGTTCAATCAGGCAATTGATGTAATTATGTCGTTAATTCGAATAAATAAGATAAAATATATGCATAGATTTAAAATCAAGGAGAGCACAATGAAACACGACTTTAAAGAAATACGCATAATGGATAACTTCTATCAGACATCATCCTTTTTCCCGATGCCTTTATGTTTAATTGGCACCTTAGATGAAAAAGGTGAACTGACTTCCTTTGGGGCATATTCCTTAGTCTTTCCCTACTATATCGCCGGCAAAGACTATTATGCGATGATCTTAGAATGCCGTAACAGCTCCAACACCGCGAAAGGCATACTCCGTCATCATAAATGCACGATAAATTTCCTTCCTTTTAGCAAAGCTAACTTTGAAGAACATGTCAATCTAGGCTTTCCAGGAGATACTCCCGAAGAGAAGATGAAAAACTTCCAATTCCATCTAGAAGAATCTCATTCACAAAAAGAAGATAAATCTCATAAATATCCTAAAATCATTAAAGAAGCTCTCCAAGTCTTTGAATGCTCTTGGGTAAGTGAATTAGAAGAAGCTGATAAAGATGAGGTTAAAGATGAATACAATCCTCCCTACCACAACTTTAACGGCGTAACTTCTAAATACGGCGCCCACTTCATCTTAAAGATCGATAAGATTTTATTAAAAGAGAATTATTATGATGCTCTTATTCAAGGCGTGAATCGAAGAAACTTCTGCCCACTTCCCACCAACTGGGGCTATCGCGACTCGAAAAACTTCTGGTGTTCAGATTATAAAAAGCCAATCGCCGTTGGTATACCAAATAGAGAAGTAGATATTACTTCAGTAAGATATGCGGCAAATAGATTGAATAGCGATGTAAAATTCACTGATGATGCTTTAAAAACTATTGTTAAAGTTCCTCGACCTTTCTTAAAGCTTGTCCTTCAAGGTTGTGTCGATTGGGCTAATAAAAATAATGTCAAAGTCATCACTGAAGCCGAGATGAAAATCATCGCCGATAAGCGTTCTAAAGAAAAGAAAAAATCTAAATAAAATCTAAAACAATAATTGAATAATTTAATGCAACATCCTTGAATGGCTGTTGCATTTTACTTATAACATTTAAATCGATTTTAAATCGCACTTATCGGCAAAATAATTGTAGATTCATCAAGAAGAGAAACTCTATCGCTTGTGCACACAATCGCGTTTTTACCCTTTTTATATTGACTTCCATCTAACTTTTTAAAAGCTTTGACATTAAAAAGATTAAAGCTTTGACCTGCTTTAATTTCAACAAGAGAAAGAATCCCATCTCTTAATAAGACTAAATCGACCTCATTCTGCTCTTTGTCTCGATAATAATAAAGCGTTTGTATTTCACCATTATTAATATAACTTTTACGAATTTCGTTATATATAAATGTTTCAAAAAATCGACCTTTTAAGAAACTATTCTCTAATGTTTCGGCACAATCAATGCCGCATAGATAAGCGGCTAAACCTGTGTCGAAGAAATACATTTTAGGTCGTTTAACAACACGTTTAGCAATCGAATATTCATTGTAGGGATAAACTAAATAAATGATTTCACTTTTTATAAGAGCGTTAGTCCAGGATTTGATGGTGTTTAAACTCACCCCAACTTGCTTGGAGTAATTATCTAAGACAATTTCTTCTCCAGTGTTAGAAGATAAACGCTTCAAGAAGTTGATGAATTTTACTTCATCGCTGATGGATATCAATTCTTTTAAATCTTTTTCTAGATAAGTTTGAACATAAGAAGAATAAAAAAGTCTAGTGTTAAGCGACTTATTGATGTATAAAACTGGGAAAAAACCTCTAACAATATATTCAAAGGCTTTCTTTTGATCAATGTGATAGTCTTTAACTCTATTTATAGCTAAAGAAGTATCTACTTGAAACGGTACATTTACTCTTCCATGAATTTCACTTAGCGATAAAGTGCTCATATCAATAAGGCCAACTCGGCCAGATAAAGATTCACTAGATTTATCAAGCAATGCTTGCCGTTGCGAACCAGAAAGTATATATAAGCCATTACTTTCATTATTTCCTTTTTCTAGACGAGAATTATTGACAATTCTTTCAAGTTCAACAAAAAGTTCTGGTGCTTTTTGAGCTTCATCGATAATAAGTGGTGCTTTATGCATTTCTAAAAAGGTACGTGGATCAACTTTTGCTGAGGCTAACTCTAATGGATCATCTAAAGACACATAAGAGAACCCTTTGTCTATAAAGCAATTATATAAAAGAGTAGATTTACCTATTTGCCTAGGTCCAGTTAATAAAATAATTGGGAAATGTTTAATATTTTCTTCAACAATTTGCTTTATATGTCTTTGAATCATTTAAATCACCTACTTCCGTAAAAATTGCAATCGCATTTCATTTTTTACATAAACATTATAATAGATTTTAATTAAATTAGAAGAATTTCGTATCTTTTATTGAACAACATAATCTTTAAATAACTAAAAAGACATCAAATGTCCTTAATTCGCGAGCGCATCATTATATTATTTACAACATGCGCACGCGTGTCACATTCACCCAAATAGACTTAGAAAAAGCATCATCATGTCCCCTCTTTTAAACAAACTATCATCTTTTCTATATCTTTCTTTAAGGAAAATAAAGCCTAACTTTCCTTCGATATAATCGAATCTTTTTAAAATAAACCTTGCTATATATATATATATGACAATAAAGATAACTTTTTAAGGTTCACTAATCATGTGAACGATAAGAAAACAATATATAAGGGGGCAAATTTATAT
>CAVDWX010000123.1:0-2484 GCA_963612735.1 Gemmiger formicilis
TCGGTAGTTTTACAGAATAATTGAATAAATCCTGATTTAAGTGAGGCTCTTATACTACGTATAAGGGTTTTTTTATTTTTGTCAAATTCAAAAGATATTTGTAGTAATTGTAGTAATTGTGGTATAATGTTACTAGGATGGATTTTTGATATGAATAATAGCACTAAAAGCAGAACTGAAAATCGTGGATATTCTCTTTCTAAAAGACCTACTAACAATGGCAATGATACTATCATTTATTTGAAAAGAAACTACAGAGATTCAAATGGTAAATCTACTTCTCACATCATTAAAAAACTTGGTCTTGCTTCTAAGTTAGGCAGTCAAGAAAATATCGATAAACTTGCCTCTCAAGCATATGAAGATTGGAAGAAAGAAATAGGTAAAGCTACTGTCTTTCTTTCTGAAGATGTTGATTGTGTAAATAATGAAGTCCAATTAGGTAGATTTTATATTCTTCACATAATCAGACAATTAGGGTTACGTGACAAATTGACTTCTTTAAAAGGTGAAAGCAAAGAAAAATACAAGTTTGATTTTGCTAAAATCGTTGAAGAATTGATCTGCACACAGATATTAAATCCTGGAAGTAAAAGTCATATGTATGACTTCATGAAATCTAATTCTGTTCAAGGTGATATTGAACTTCATCAGATATATAGAGCATTAGACATTCTTGCTAAACACAGTGCTGAAATCAACGGCTATTCATATAAAAGAGCTAAGAAATACATTCAAAAAGAAAGTTCGATTTATTATTATGATTGTACTAATTTTGTTTATACCCAAGGCTGTGAAGGCGAACTTCTTGGAATGAAAAAGAGCAAAGAAGGAATCTTTGCTCCGCTTGTTCAAATGGGATTATTAATCGATGAAAATGGTTTCCTTATAGGTATGAATATTTTCAAAGGAAATCTGAGTGAACAACCAAGCTTAAAAAAACAAATAAAAGAAATATCAACTGTTATACCAACAGCTAATATTATTGTCTGTACTGATGCTGGATTATGTTCGTTTGAAAATAAACTACTCTTATCAAAGAATGGAAGAGCGTATATTACAACCCAACCAGTGCTCGGAAAGTCTGTATCTGCTTTCATCAAGGATTGGGTTAAAAGAGATGCAAATTTCGTCGATTCTGACAAAAAAAGCGTAAAAATCGAAGAAATTAAGAAAGAATATAATAAAGCAGTCGAAGAAGGAGATACTCAAACCATCAAGGCTTTGATGTCAAAGACGTATTATAAAGACGCTTGGTTTGAATTATCAGTACAAAAACGAAAACTCATTTCTAAACCAAATGAAAAAGAAAAATATGAAACATCCGATATCAAATATGGAGATAAGATCGATGAAGATGAAAATGTAAAATACGATGTTAAATATGTCACTGAGAAGGAATCTTGTAAGAATGTTAAAGGTGGAAAATTCTACACTAGATTATTGGTTTCCTTCTCTCTTAAATATTATGTTTATCAGATTACAGAGTTGAATAAGAAAAGAGAGAAAGCATTAAAATTACAAGAAAATTGTAAATCACTGAATGCTATTCCAAAAGAGCTTCAAGGCTTAGTCAAATGTGATAATGTAACAGAAAATGGTGAAGTAGCAAAAATCAAAGCAGTGACAATAGATGAAGACGCCTTTAAAGAATATGAAGACTTTGCAGGATTCTATGTTCAAGCAACGAATTTAGGAGATTCTCCTAAAGACATTTATAAAGTATCTAGAATGAGATGGCAGATTGAATATTGCTTTAGAACAATGAAAACAAATTTGAATTGTGTCCCAGTGTATTTAAAAACAAAAGAACATATAATCGGACATTTCACATTAATATTCCTTTCTCTTCAAATACTGAGAACTATGATGTATAAATTGTATAAAGAAGAAGGAAACGATAAAGAAGTGTTAGGCAGAGCTGAAAATAGTATTGTGACAGTAGATGCAGTATTAGAAGAATTGAGAAACTTAAGAGGAAGAGAACTCCACGCAAATGAAGGATATGATTTCTATCTAGGAGCTAAGAAAAATGAAATGAATATCTTGATGACAAAAGCGTTTGGTTTGTCCTTAACAAAACAAGTGATAATGAAAGATAAAATTGAAAACTATGTAAAATAAAATATCAAAAATAAATCGAGCAAAACTCATCAAAAAAAGAAGCTGACTTTAAGAATAATTACTACAAAAACCAGTAGCAAATTTTTAAAAGTCAGCTTTTTATCACATTTTTTTAAAATATTCTGTAAAACGTAAGATAGTTTACAATTTTAATTCAATGTTAACAATCATTATTTAGATAATTAGCAATTACGCATAGATATTTTTAACAATATTATCGAATTAGGTCGATTTTTTGAAAATTTTTAAATATCGACCTTTTTTAAATTGCATAATATATTATAACATGGTACAATACAGTCATGAAAGATACAATATATCCTGAATGGGCATTAAAATACAAAGAAAAAGGAATGACTC
>CAVDWX010000124.1:0-2436 GCA_963612735.1 Gemmiger formicilis
GTAAGCGTAAATTATTGACGTCTATTATTTCTTGATATCTATATTCTTATTCTTTTTTGATAACTGAGAATTTATTTTGAATGGTTTCTGACCAAGGCAAATAGTTATCAATATTTGATTGTTTGTCTTTATACATATTGCTAAGTACATAATTTAAATATGATTGGATCTCAATACCATTCTCTTTTGCTGTTTGAATGACACTCATTATGACTGCACTTGCTTCCGCTCCAGAGACAGATTTAGAAAAGAGGAAGTTTTTACGACACATAACAAACGGTTTAATAGCTCTTTCCGCTAAGTTGTTAGTTAAAGGAATTCGTGCATTTGTTAAGAATAGACATAATTTATCTTTTAAATTTATCGAATATTGCATCGCTTGTTTTAATTTGCCCATAACGCCATTTATATTTGTTTCGATGTCGTTAAAATATTCATCAACAACAGGTTTAACATTTTCTTTTCGTTTTTTTAAATAATCCTCCATATCTTTTGAACAAGATAAAGCAATCCTATCTAAATCGAAAATATGATTAATCATTTTTAATAATTTTGCTGCATAAGAGTTATTTCTTGTTTCACCTTGAGGCAGTGTATTTAAATAATCACTATATTCTCTTCTAGCATGAGCCCAACAACAACAAACCTCAACGTTATCGATGTTGTTATATCCACTATAACCATCAACTTCAAGATAACCTTGATAATCTTTAAGAAATTCTTTTGGGTTCTGCCCACTTCGATTGATGGAGAAATCATAAATAATCATTGGATAATCTAATTTAGAGGTTGCATATACCCACATATATGATTTTTTACGATTGTCGTTCCCATCTTTATTTTTAACATCTAAGACCCTTAAGGTTGTTTCATCAGCATGGAGAATTTTATATTGTGTTTTTAATAGATGAGATTTGATAGCTTCATATAATGGATATAATTCAAATGCTGTATCGATAACATAATTGGCTAAGTTCATCCTTGAGATAGGAAGTCCTTTTTTATTCCAATACTGTTCCATTCGATATAATGGAATGCCAAGAAGATATTTATCAATCAATATTTCACTAGCAAATGATGGAGTAAGATAACTATTTGGAAATGGATCCATTTCTTTATTGGGAAGGATCACATCATTTGTTACATCTTTAATTTGACTAACAACATAGCAAGTAAAAACAAAATGGCCAGGAATATATTCAATTTTATGGCAAGAATTCTCGCCAATTTTAACATAACCATCTTGTTTAAGAAGTTCTTTATATTCATTACAAGTGATATCGACAGTTTTAAATTCAATAATGGAATCTAAGAACTTTTCTAATACAGAAACTTTAGGCTTTCTCCCCCTTTTAGAAATAACATTCTTTTCTTTTTTAGGGGTAGAAGTAGCTTCTGCTTCGTTTAAAACTTGCTTTTCTTTTTCACTTTTAACACCAAACATTCTTTGTTTGTTCATTTTAACTTTTTCAATGAGAGCTATAACCTTAGACAATAGCTCTTCAAATTTATTTTTGTATTCCAGTTTTTCTTTTTCTAATTTAGAAATCTTTTTATTTAAAGCATCCTTTTCTTCTTCTACTTTCATAATCTTGTCACTTAAAAGAAGATTGTCATTTTCTAATTCTTGAATACGCTTAAGTGCCTCATTTAAATCCATAGCAACATTATACGCGCGCGCGCGAAAATTTGCAAAGCAAATTTCACTGCCTAAAAATTAAACATCCTTTAATACAAAAATTTAAGGTCGATTGGCAAATGAATTTGGGTGATATCCATACCCATAAGCAAATAACAAAGCTCATTCTTGTTGAGCATCATTATCCCTTTATCCACTTTTGGCCATCTAAACTTATCTTTGGTGAGTCGCTTTTGATAAAGCCATACCCCATCGATATCAACTTCTATAATCTTGAGCCTATTTTTTGACTTATTGGAAAACATAAAGATTTTGTGTTGGATATCTTTAAGAGTAAAGCCTTGGGCAATAATCGCTATTAAGCCATCGATAGATTTTCTTAAATCAGTTGGACCGGAATAAAGATAAATTCCTTCGATTTTACTCAAATCAATCATAAAAGCGACCTCAAAAATGATTTGAGAAATAATTCATCGATTTGGAAATGATGTCCATCTAAGACAAACTCTATTTTAGATGATGGAGATAATGGACTCGAGTTATCATTTGAATTCAGTAAAACATTAATGAACCCAGATTGCTCTCCTTGACTTACTCGTTTTTTGTAACTAATAATTCCTCTTAAAACTGAAACAGGAACATTACTCCTTCTAGCGAATTCACTGCATGATAAACCGCTTTTAACAAATGATTGATATAAAACTTCTTTTTCTTCCTTTGACATAGTGCAAAGCCTCCTTTGCATATATCATGGGATAATCACTAAAAAATGGAATATGTCAGCAATTTACGCTTAC
>CAVDWX010000125.1:0-2352 GCA_963612735.1 Gemmiger formicilis
TTAATTATTACAAAGAAGAAGTTAACGATGAATATGACCAGGATCCAATTGGAATAATTCTATGTGCTGAAAAAGATGCAGCATTAGCAAAGATGGCTATTCAAGGTATTAATAATAATATCTATGCAACAAAATACACAACAGTAATGCCCGATTACGAAGTGTTACAAAACGAAGTTCAGAAGGTTATTGCAATGTATAACGAAAAGGAAAATAAATAACCATGATTTATACAAAAACAATAAGAGAATACTGCCTTCAAAATGAAGGAATAGTGTTTGACATCTCAAAGGAATATAAAGATCGTTTTTCAATGGTGCCTTATAAGACATTTTGAAAGATTCTTACACGTCTTGAAGAAGAGGGTGTATTAGCAAGAGAATCACACGGGGCTTATTTAACTGCAATAAAAGGGTATACAAAAAATAATCAGGTAGTTGATTATTATACTCACGATTGTCACGGTTTAATAATTGGTTATTCATTTTACAATGATATTGGTATAACAAGTTATAAAGATAACAAAAAAGAAATTCTCACTAACTTGATTGAAACAAAAACAAAAAGAGTCGGCCAAACACTCCTAATTAAAATGGATTTGAACTCATTTGATAAACAATATAAATCCATTATTTATTTATTAGAATTAATTGAGAAAAAATCAAAAATCATTGATTGCAACATCGAAAAATTAAATCGTTACATTCAAATATACGTACAGGATTACAATGATTTGTTTTTTGAAGACATTATCAAAGAAAGAAAGTATCATTATTCAACAATATGTACTTTAGATAGATTATTAACTGATATAAATAAAATGCACGACTGCATTAATATTTATGAGAAAGCAGTGAAATAAGGCGAAGATATAACTAGAGATAATCTTGATACTTATAAATACAGAAGCAAATCCAAGACATTCAATCTAGAGTAATGGTAGATTAGATTTTGCATATTTCTTAGATAATAATGGTTCTGTGAAAGCACATGAGTTGCATAATAAAAAGAAAACGAGATGTTGATGTGTTTAAAATAGAGTTCGAGTCTCATAAGGTCCACCAAAATGGTAATAAGACGAACTCCAGTTGTATAATAGGTATCTATTATATTCCTGGACACTTCGTTATTAGGGCAAAGTTAGATCTTGCCCGTAATAGAAAGAAGAACAAATAGTGGTGTAAGCCACTATTTTCCTTTATGGCTTTATCATTGGTATTTGATAAGTAATATTCGTTAATTTGGTTATGTGCAAATGTTTACTGCTTTATTGAAATACAAGTTTATTAGGCTATCTGATTTTAGAAAAAATCACAGAAATAAAATTTATTTAAGTAAATATATTGACTTGCAGAAATGAAATCAATATAATTAAATTACTTTAGAAATATAAAGCTTAGGAGGTATAACTCATGAAAGAGTTTAAGGATCGATTAAAAAAATTGATGGAGCGAGATAATATTTCACAAAAGGAACTGGCCAAACTTTCTGGAATATCTGAAGCTTCTGTCAGTAGATATCTATCAGGCGATTTAAGACCTAGAATGGATATATTAGCTAATATTGCTAAAGTGTTTAATGTCAGCACATCTTATTTGGTTGGCGAGGTGGATAACACAGTTCAATCAGATGCATATGAAGAAACTTTATTCGTTGTTACTCGCAATAAATCAAAATTAGATGATGCTCAAAAGGCAGAAATCATAAAAGTTTTGTTTGGAGGAAAGTAATGTATCATAGTGGTAAGGATTATCAGAAAGTGGATGAAGTGGCATTACGACTAAGAATTGACTATAGTCATTTTGAGAAACATCTAGATGTCTTCAAATTAGCAAAACAACTTAACATGATCCTTATCAAATATTCTTCTTTAACGGAGGAACAGTTAGACGTTTTAACTAGTAAGGAAGAATTAAAAGATGGTTTTACAATTTTCAAAAAGAAGAATAGTGAATATCAATTTTTTACTTTCTACAATGATTCAATTGGTGATGCCCGAATAAGACTAACGATTGCTCATGAAATAAAACATGTAGTATTCTTAGAAGAAAATCCGACAGAAAAAGATGAAGACCTAGCCAATCATTTTGCAAGATATATACTTGCACCATCATGCTTAGTAATGCCATATATTGATAGATTTCAAATAATCCAATTAGTTTATGATTTCGACATATCATATGAGGCTGCTTCTAATGCATATAAATCTACAAAAAGTAGAATCTATGGAAACAAGTCAGTTCTCGAAGATTTTGAGAAAGAGTTTATTACTGAATTTATTAGTAAGCGATAAATAAAAAAGACCTAGACTACTGGAATAGTCTAAGTTTTTTGGATAGCGTGTTATAAAAC
>CAVDWX010000126.1:0-2333 GCA_963612735.1 Gemmiger formicilis
TTTACGATGTACATTTATTGGTACATCGCGCCCACTTTGGGAGAATTAAGCGAATTTTTTACTGTAAAACTCAGGAGAATCGACAGATTCGAGTGGTACAGAAGAACAAGCTTCTGATGGTAGTATTCCTTCAGAGCAGATTGATTAATTGTTGGATTGAAGACAAAGGCACTCAAGACAAAATCTTGGGTGTTTTTTTGTATGTACAAGATTGAATCAAGCTCATAAAGATGGTACTATAACTCAAGTTTTACAGTAAAAATGCCAAATAATGCGTAATTATGCACTATTTGGCATTTTGTCTATGTACCGTATTTCGACTAATTTTGCTTGAACTTTAATATTTTAATAATCTTCTAATTTCATTACTTGTTCTATACTTCAACGACAGATCAATGCTTAATTTCTTACCAATATCTTCTAAGATTTCATCGTAGTAGAAGAATTGATAATGATTTGTGTCTAAGTGAGCACAATTGTATTTTTTTAAGGATTCTAGTAATTTTCCAACAGTGTATTTATTCTCTAATTTCACTTGTAATAGTCTAATTAAAACTAAGGCTGTAAAACATGTTGTAAAGTGTCCATCTATATGCTCATTTGTTCTGACAAATATAGGTCGTGTATCAAATTCTGATTTTGTGATTTTAAATGTATCTTCAATTCTAATTAATCCTCTATATTTTTCTCTTATCTCAATATCATCCATTTTTAATTCACTTGTAACGATAGAGTAATAACCATCATATTTCTCTTCTTCTTGAATTTTCTCAATATCTAAAACAAGATTCTTATCAACTATTTCTCCATCCTTAGTGAAAGATAAATTCATTACATAACCAGATGCACCTTTAGCAGATACTTTGTCATATTTCTTAGGGTGGTTAATTAAATCTTTGGCTCTTTCAATAGCTCTATCACGTTCTAACTTTTGTTTCTTTTTATATTTCTCAGAGAAATAAGCCATTTGTTTTTGTGTAACTGTAATAGATTGTTTAACAACAGAACCATCATCTTTTTCTCTAGTAATACTAATCTTTTTAGGATAGATTCTAGATTTATGTCTAAAAATGCCACCATCTATACTTGTGTCATCGTCTTCTTGCCCGACAATTTTGGTGTTTATATATCCATCTTGTTTTAATACCCATTCTTTAAATTCCAAATCAGCACCTCTAACAGATTGACCATATATGTAACCGTCTCTAGGATTATTATCTTTATCATTCTTTCCGTTTAACATAAAGATATTATTAGATGTATTTAAGCCTCTATCCGCCACAACGATTATTCTTCCAAATCCATAATGAACGCGTGATCTATTAATGATAGGTAACATATTTACTTTTTCGGATTCATTACCTGGGAATAAATCATAAGCTAGAGGAATACCTGTGTTATCCATTAGTAGTCCTAATTCTACAATAGGATCTTTTCGGTGATTTTTCTCTGGTCCATATTTTCTATATCGCTTAAGTACTAACTTTCCATCATCATCTAAATCATCAATATCTGGCTTCGAAATATCATAGTAGTAATTTGTGCAATCAAAGAAAGTAGTAGAAAGATCTCTATGATATTTAGTGACTGAATGATCATAAATCCATTTTTGTAATTCTTCTTCATGCTCACCAAATAGCGTAAGTGCTCTGTATACATCTGCTAATTCGAATCCGTCAAATTTCTCGTAAAAGAAATTCTTATTCTCAAAAGTCTGCTTTTTTGAAGCAGGAGATAGAATTCTTGCATAAATCATTAGTTGGAAAATTTTATCTAAATCATATTCGATTTCATATTTAGCAGCGATTTGTTTCCAAAATTTATTTATTTCTAACTCTTTATAAATATATTTCAAAACAATATAACCGATATTCTTGAGGTCATTAGTATTCGTTTCCATCTTAGCTGAAGTATCAACTTTAATTGTGGCTTCTTTTTTCTGCTTTTTTTCTAACGTCATTTGTTTAGCTAAATTATCATAATACTTGATTGGATCAATTGAATCATCATCAAACTTGATATCTTGAAGATACCCAATTGTTTTGACGACTCTTTCTTTAGAATTTTTAGACTTTTTATCTCTATAGCTTTCACAAATAGTTAAATATAATCCTTTTTGCTTTTGAGTTTTACGAAGATACATAGTGAAACCTCTCTTAATAATTATATCACAATACGACACAGGACGCCACACAGAAAATAATAAATATTTACAAAAAAAGTACGATTATTCCTAACCGTACGAGCATTTTTTTAATTTTTTACTGTAAAACTCAGGCTAACGAACAACCTACAACGAATAAATCGATTAAAAAAGAAAAAATGACGATAAA
>CAVDWX010000127.1:0-2279 GCA_963612735.1 Gemmiger formicilis
TGTCTAACATTTGGAGTTGATTTACTAGATCTTCATAAATAAGATTTATGATGTTAAATTGAGGATTAGAACCAATTCCTCTGGTAAGTTTTAATGTATAATACCTACCCATTGGTTTTACCACCTATCACTTGATTTCTAATTTTTAGAATATTGCTAGGAATAGAGGCCATTAAATGAAGACCAAATATTCTATTCATTTTAAGAATATAAAACAAACTGAAACAACTACAAATTTGATAGTCTAAATCTTTCTTATTTTTAAAATTAAAACGCAAGATAAAATTATTTTTTTCATATTTATACATATCCTTATCTTGTAAAAAAATTATAGCTATTCCTTTTTATTTTGAGTAGCTTGATCTAAATCAACAAAGGATTTTAATTTTTCATCTATTTCTTTTTCTTTTATATCAAAAGCATCTAATATCTTCTTTTGTTTTCTAGTAAGAACATATTTTATGATTCTTTGATTTTTGAATATTGTTCGTGTTGCTTCTATCTTTGATACTTCTAAGATAGAAGCTTTTACTGTATAGCTTTTTGTATCTTTTGTTTCTTCTCTTAGATTTCTAGTTTTATCAACCAAGACACTTCTAATAATAGAAGCTATAAAACAAACAAAGACTTTAGACAGTGTTGTTTCATTTGAATGAGTATAAAATGTCTTTAAATTGAAATTTGTTTTGATACACATAAAGCTTTTTTCTACTCTATCTCTCAGTTTATACTGTTCAATAACTTCACTGATTGTCATCGGCTTATCAGTTATTATCGTGTAAAAACTCAACATTCTATATTCTTTATTAATTTTATCGTTATTCTTAGAGAATCCTTTTAAAATCAGTTTATCACCTTGGGTATCTCCATAAACTAAATCAAAATATCTTCCATAGGTAGATTCCAATTGTATCTTTGTTTTTTCTATCTTTTTATTCAGCATAGAATTCAATTCTTTTTCTTTATTTTCAATAGAATCAAAGAAGTATTTTCTATCTTCCTTTGAAATATCAGAAGTATAAAACACATGATGATATACTTTTATATCATCATAAATAGTATCTTCATATGTTTTAGCAAAAATATCATATTCAGGATAAAAACAAGAAACATTATCTCTTACTTCATCACCATGTAAATAAACAACATTTTTCTTAATTACTAAGTTGTCTTTTACCATAAATAAGAAAGAATAGCCTTTATTAATAATATCTTTGATATTTTGTTTTGAAATATAACCTCTATCACAAACAATTGTTATATTCTTATATCCGAGATTAGTAAGTAAAGATAACATGCTTTGACATTGGCTAATATCAATTATAGAACCGGGGAAAGTATCATAAGCTAGCGGTAATCCGTCTTTTGATTTGATAACGCATTCCAAATTGAATTGAGGTTTGTTATTATCATCTTTAGCATGTCCATATTCAAGAAATGTTATTCCTTCTGATACTGAGTTAAAATTTGTAGAATCATAGCACACAAAAATAGGTTCATTGAATGAATCTTTGTTGAAATATTGCCATTTTAATAAAAAACGTTCTCTTACTCTATCAGTTATTTCTTCTTTGAAAAACTTAGATATATCAGAATCAGAATATAGTTTGTTAGATGCTATTGCATTCTTAAAACAGTAATCAGGAAAATGTTGCATATCACTAGATTCTTCATTGATCATATAAGAAGCAATATCTAAAACTAAATCTGATTTAATTTTATCATCTATTTCAATAGTATCATCATCTGAAGAAGAGAAAGCATAAGAAAGACATTCTGTTAAATGAAGCTTTTCTATAATCTTTTGAAGAAGAATAAAATTACCAAATGAAATAGAATCAGCTTGAGTTGGGACTTTTTCTTCCTTAGTTTCTTCAGGATATAATTCAAAATATCTCTTGTTAGGAACGAAATATTTTTTATCATCCTTACAAATCTTTCCAATGTATATTTTCTCTGGTCTAGAACCTTTAACTTTATTGTTATATCTAGCAATAGAACGGAAAACATAACCTTTTTGATCTACATAGAAATATTGTCTCATTTCAATTCTGTCATTCATAATCTGTACCTCTAAACCATGGCTATATTTATAGCTATATTATAACATAAATGTCAAACTAAAAAAAGCAAAACATATACAATTTTGCATATATTTTGCTAAAAATTTTATGAAATCAATCGATTTTAAATTATGTAGCTATAAATCAGTTACAAGATAAGGATTACTGGAAAGTTAGAAAAAGCAGGTGGTAATCCAAACATGTTTGAAGAAGGAG
>CAVDWX010000128.1:0-2242 GCA_963612735.1 Gemmiger formicilis
TGGATTGTACATTTTTATTTTCCTTTAAATGTACATTTTTATTTTACCATTTACATCAGACACTTCGAGATAAATAACTTCTGTCATTTTCCCAGAATGTTGATTGCTTTTTTTAACACATCAAGTGCATCTTGGGCATCACGCAATTCACGTCTGAGACGGGCAATTTCTCTCTGCTCATCAGATGCATAATTACCAGAACCGCGAACAGGAATATCACCTGATTCCCGGAAGTCTTTCAGCCACTTTGTTAATGTGCTGTATTCGATGCCAAGATTTTCTGCACATCCACGAACCCCGAGATCTTTGTGATCCTGATAGTGCTAGACTGCATCAAGTTTAAATTGTTTATCATCATGTTGCTTTGCCATATGAGATCCGCCTTCAGCATATTTCTATTGTACCATGCTTATGTGTATTTGGAATTTCTCATTTTGGCTTGTACTATTTATATTCTAGCACCACTGAAAACCGTGGGGACCTCTCAATTTGAGGTCCCCTGTAGGTCGTGGACGTAGCCTTATTCATCGCTTACAAATAATAAAGGCAAAGCCGAAAACAGATTTTAAACCTGTTTTCGGCTTTTGAGTTATTCTACTACAAATTCGTATGCCAAATAAAAGCAGTCGTCTGGATGAGCAGACATATCTTCGATTTCATATTGGTCTCTGAAATACATATTTAAAATAATTCTATATTTACCTTTTGTGAGAGTACAATAGTTTGTTATCCATGAATCATCTACATATAACGAACTGTTTGGAGATATTATCTCGGAAGATAATATCCATGGAAGACGGCTAAAATAGCACCATTTGTTGTTTTTGTGTATTTCAAGTTCTCGCCAATAAGAACATTCAAGAGCTTTTTCAGTGTGATTAACAATATAATAGTTCATAGGATTATCACTATCAGCTTTAGGGACTAGTTCTAACCCAATTTCCATTGGGTCAGAAACAACAATATATGAACTTGGTGGAGGAAACGTAAAAGCGGGATTTAGTGTAGCCAGTAGAACTTGAGTAAAAAAACATATAATTAGCAGAAGATTGGTTATATTCAATAAGTATACACCCCCAATGATGTACGAATATTTAATGCTTTACAATATATTACTTGACCGTCATTAGAAAGAGCTTCAATAGTTCCAGCAAGTAAAACCGTATTATTCGATAAGCCGCCACAAACGGGACCGCCACTATCACCACTAGCTCCAGAAAAAGATGCTTGAACGGCATCTTGTACATAGATTGCACCGCTACTTACTGTGACACCAGTTTTTGTTACAATTCCACTTCTAGCACCAGATGTTTTCCCGTATGAGTAAACAGTTGCTCCGACAGGAAGACTAATAGATGCGTTAGATTGAATAGTGTATCCCCATCCCATAATTGTATTACTTGGTGCAAAATCTAAATTATCTCTTCTTACAAATACTGCATCCGCAGTACCTTGATATACAGCTGTTTGAGCTACTCCAAAATAAGTGCCATCAATATATACAGCAGATCCATTTACAATTGCACCATGAGATGCTGTTACAATTCCTATTGTACCTGCGGAATTTTGCGCCCAATAGCCAACAGTTCTAGTGCTGGGACTATTTATTGATCTTCCAGGTTGTAATGGTGCCCCTAAAAATTCAATGTTTTGATTAGTGTAATTTATATTAACATAATCTAATGAACCTATAGAAGCTAGTTCATTTGAACAATATGTTAGAACATTTGAAGAATTAACACTAACATCAAGACAGTTATTTAAGATGTTGATTGCTGTATATATTTCTTGAGTATTCAGTGAATAAGTTTGAACGGCTAAAATGTCTTCTTGTGCTTTTTTCAATTCTTTTAAAGAATGTTCGACAAACTCAATTTTTACACCTAAATTTGTAATAAATGTTTCTGTTTCATTTGGAATAGTGGCATTTTTGACTAATAAGAAAACTAGTTCTTTATTGTCATTTATGTACATACCAGCATAGTAATCAGGATATTGCCAAGATGAAGGAGAATTATTCAAATTGAGCTGCTCAGTTATTGTTTGATAAGTATTTAATGATTGATATTCTTTTTGTACTAAATCATCATTTTCTGCGTATGCATTAATGCATAATGGGGGAATTAACATAAGTGTCACTAAAATTTTTGCGCATATGTTCCTAATAAATTTACCCATAGAAGTTCTTCCTTCCTATAATGTCAAGCCCTAAATCATTGATTTTTCAGGCTTTTCTCTAAAT
>CAVDWX010000129.1:0-2199 GCA_963612735.1 Gemmiger formicilis
TACTACAAAGATTATAATTCGAAACAAGAGGAAACTTCCATTAAAAATACAACAAAAATTGAGAGTCAAACAATTCAAGAAGAAGGATTACCAACAATCTATATTGATTTGGATGGAGCGGAAGAAGAATACTATCAAAACGATTTAGAAGCGATGATTTGGGAAGTAAAACAACAGCCATCTTACTTGCTGAAGAATTGTTCTGCTATTTATTATCAGTCGCTTTCGAGTTTAAAAGCACAGGGCGGAGTAGCTTATTCTGAAAATACGTATATGACAGTTCATATCCCTTTAGATACAGAAGAAAATATTGTTGGAAATACCGTCGAAACATCTGAAAGTAAAAAATCTGAAAAATATAGTATTCGTTCAAGTATTTTATCTCACGAATTATGGCATATTTATGATTTTACACATGGTGACGGAAATTATCCTTTGACACTTTGTTCTAATGACCAATTTGATTATTTGTATAATAATTATTCTGCTGATGTAAACACAAACAATGAATACGTAGATGATTATTTTGCAGACGAAGAAAATAGTCGCGCTGAATTTTTTGCTGAATGTGGCGATATGTACGTAAATAAACTTCAAACTCTACAAAAAGACACACCAGAGATTTACGATTTTTTCGAAACACTTTCAAAAGAATAAAAATTAAGGAAAAGGTGATTAAAATGAAAAAAATATTAATAATATCTAACAGTAAACAATTTTGGCCATGGAACATCCTTTAAATAAAGCATTATCTGGTATACTTATTCTCATTTAATACCAAATGTCTTAAAATTCGTTCCATTTTTGGCCACTTATCCACCGATTTTTTAACTCTGAATAAATATACAAACCAATTTAAATAGTCTTGTAAATTTTCTTTTCTCATTCCTATAAATCGATAGATATATCTTTTTATCCAAGAACATAAATTGTTTATTAAAGCCATATGTTCCAGATATTCTTTTGATTTGGAATCCGCTTTATATACTTCACTTCGTAAATTTAATTTTTCAATTAATTCACTATGCGCTTTTTCACCATCGTGAATTAATAATGAATCTTGCTCAATGTGATCTTTTAACGCATCATAAATTCTTTTCTTTGTAGGTTTACCATGTCCACAAATGACTGCATATGTATTTTCAAAAATATCTATTGCGACAACTATACAAAGTAAATTTTTAGACAATCCTCTTTTACTTTCAAAATTACTGTCATGAAGAACTGAACTATCAAAAATGTATGTTTCATCAATCTAAACAGTGCCTTTCAATAAAATCTTATCTTGATATTTATTAACTGTTGAAAAGACCTTTTTCCTCCATAACATAGCTGTTGGATGAGAAATATCACATAGTTCTTCAGTCATTTCTAGAGGAACGTTAAAAGTCATTAGAGATAGATATTCAATCCATGTATCAAAAGATTTATTTGTCGAATTAAATATACTATTGCTCAATAGATTAAAACGACATCCACACGTTTTACACTGATATCGTTGCTTATTTTTTGAACCATGTGAATGTTTAACAAAATCAATGGAGCCGCATTTCGGACATTTAGGTTCTCGATTATATTTCAAAGCTAATTCTTCAAAGTTTACTGCTCCATATTTTTCAAAGTTATTTCGCATTGAAACCGCTTCTTTCAATGCTTTAAATTCATTTTCAGACAAGCTAAAAATGAAATCCTTATACGGATTTTCAAATGTGTTTGACATAATGACTCTCCCACATCTGAGCAACTATCTAACGGAGAGTCGCCAAACACAGAGCTAGATAGTTGATCAGATGATTCTGTGTTTTGGCTTAGTCATTATAACATATTCATTTATGGCCAAAATTGTTTACTGTTAGATTTGGATTTATTCACATTGTTTTGAAATAATAGAGATGCTACTGGAAGCGGCAAAAAGATGGACCTCTTGTTAGTGAGATGAAAAGCTCTACAAAAAAGAGCAACACAATCGCTTAATCTTTCCTACAGGAGGAATGCTTCATGCTGAATATAAGTTTAAATGTTGATGTTGCACAAACCATAAATGCATTATGCATGTTGATTTATGTACTCGATATACTTAAAAAACACAAAAAGCACTAATCCATTCTCTACCAAAGTCTCGATTAGTGCTTTTGCATTAAAAGATTCAGAGGAAACCACTGCTTTTCCAGTAGTTTTTCTGTGTCTATAAGATAACGT
>CAVDWX010000130.1:0-2078 GCA_963612735.1 Gemmiger formicilis
TTGGTTGTTCTAATTCTTCTAATTTATCTTTTATTCTATAAGATTTACCTGTAATTTTTACAATACTTGAATGATGAATAAGTCTATCAATAATTGCATTTGCAAGAACTGAATCTCCTAGTACTTCTCCCCATTTTGATAATGGTTGATTTGTTGTAATTATAGTAGATTTCTTTTCATATCTTGATGCAATTAATTGAAAGAATACAGAAGCGTAGACTTTATCTATAGGAAGATATCCTAATTCATCAATTATAAGTAATTTATATTTTGAATATGATTTTATAAAATGTTCTACTTTATTTTCTGCAACTGCTTTTTTAATCTTAGCAATAAGGGTTTGAAAATGAACAAAATAAGTAGATATATGGTTATTTGAAGCTTCAATACCAATTGCAGTTGCAAGATGTGTTTTACCAACTCCAGATGAACCAATAAATAATATGTTTTCAAATGATTCGATAAATCGTAAAGATGCAAAGTCGAGAATTTGATTTTTAGAAACTGATGGTTGATATGAGAAATCAAAATCACTAATTCTTTTAATAAAAGGAAAATTAGAAATGACTAGATTGATTTCAGCAGCACGTTTTTCTCTAAAATCAATTTCTTTATTTGTTAATTCTAACAGAATATCGACAAAAGAGAGATTTTTAGAAATAGCATCATCTAAAAATGATGGTAGATACTCTTTAATTGTATTTAGTTTTAATTGTTCTAAATTATTTGATAATTGAATATAGTTAGACATTTGTATTTAGCTCCTTAGAAATTGTCATATATGTCAAGATTGACATTTGCTACCTTTTCTATATCTTCTTCTGATGCATACTTCATAGCTTCTGATTTTAAAATATTAATGTAATCTTCTTGAGCATAAGTGTAAGCTTTTTGAGTTATTTTATGTGTTTTAATCAAAGAATTGTTAAAATATATATGCAACATATTGTTAGAAATTGAAATAGAGACAGTTTTACCAATATATTGTGGGTCTAATGAATACTTTTTGTTCTCATAAGTTACTAATGCTTCTTTGGAAACAATTCTAGTAATTTCCTTAACGTCAATATAAGTGTTGATTATATTGTCATTAGCTAGAGGACGAAGGTATTCTTTTTCTTTATCAAATCTAACAAATGGTTTTTCATTTGTTGCTTGAGAGACTTCATTGTTTAGTTCTTCATTAAATTCTTGAACTATCTTTTCTAATTCTTCAATTGAATCGAATTCATAATTATATGGTCTTAATCTTTCCATCGTTCTAGCTAAAGCTTCAACTTTGCCTTTAGTTTGTGGCCTAAATGGTCTACAAGTCCAAGCTTCAAATCCCATATCTTTTGAAAATTGATAAAACGATTGATTTAATACAGCTTCTGAATAATTACTTTTAGCGTGATCTACAACAGTCTTCATATTGTCGAAAATTATTTCTTTTGGTACTCCATTAAAATATTTAAAAGCGCAAATAATTGACTTAAATACCGTATCTTGTGCTCTATCTAAAGTTAATCTAATATACTTTAATCTTGAATAGCCTAGTAGAATTAAAAATATATTGAATGTAACTGGTTCGCCTGCTCTAGTATATAAAGTCATAGTTTCTTTCCAATCGACTTGTGCTTGTAAGCCAGGGTTAGTTTCAAAACGAATTGTTGCTTTTTTAATTTCGTTAGTTTTATATGAATTACAATAATTTCTTACAGTTGTATATTTGCCTTTATATCCTTTCTTTTCAATAAATTTATAGATTGAATAATATGTACAACATAATTTCATCTTCTCATTTATTATTTCTTTGTAATCATCTAACTTTGATGGATTTACTTTTTTAATAGGTGGTTTATCAGATTTTTGATAATAATATTTTTTAGCAGTTCTGTAATCGCATCCCCATGTTTTAGCAAGTTGAGCAAAGTTTGGTTTAATTTCATCCATTTTTAATATTTGTATCCTTTCATAAACATCTTTTCTCATGTTTTGATTTTCCTCCTTAGGAAAATTTTATCAAAAGAAAAGAAATTGTTAGAAACCTACATTTTCAATTGCGAATTTCCAACAATTTCATTATGCTATTTACA
>CAVDWX010000131.1:0-2032 GCA_963612735.1 Gemmiger formicilis
CGTTTTCCGCAGTTACACACGATTCCTTCCGCAGATAAAATTTAGATTTTCTAATTTAAGATGACTTTGTCATCTTCTTTTTATTTTTGCTTGTCAAATTTTTTCTTATAAATTTTAAAATATGCTTGTGTAATCGTGTGTAGTAGTATATAATATATTTATAATATATTCGGAGGCATTTATGAGCGTATTTCTAAGACAATTGCATTTAAAAAAGGGACTATATCTTGTTTTGATGGAGTCCAATTATGATCCAAAAACTAAAAATGCTAAACAAAAGGTGTATCAAAGAGTCGGCTATGCAGAAGACTTCAAAGACAAATATACTGATCCAGTCGCTTATTTTAAAGAAGAGGCAGCTAGATTAAGCAAGGTTTCATCTGAAAATTATAAGCAAAATAAAGAAGAGAAAATTCCTAGAGCCTCTTTAGAGAAGAATCTAGGTCATTTTCTAGTTTCCAGGGTTTATGAGAAGTTTAATATAGGCGCGGAATGCTCTTTTCAAATGCATTATAAAAAATCCGAATACGATCTAGAAAATGTTTTTCGCTTCCTAACTTTTTCTCAAATCGTTCAGCCGAATAGCAAAATCAAAGAATATGCTAGTAGAGATAAATTCTTAGATGATTTCTCTTTTAGCGAAGATCAAATGTACCGCGCGGTCAATTTAATCGGCGGTCATTACGATAACTTCCTTGAATATATTCGAGGAGAACTCAAAACCTTTTATGAAATAAACGACAAACATAACTACTTCGATGCGACCAATATCTATTTTGAAATCGATAAAGAAAATGACATGCTTAAAAGAGGGCCAGAGAAGAACAATCGACACGATCCAATATTAGGACTTGGACTTCTTTTAGATGGAAATGGCATTCCATTAAATTACACAATCTTTCCAGGCAATCAAAGTGAACAGCCTGAGATGCATAAGCATATCGAAAAGCTTAAAAAGGAAGATAACATCAAAGGACGAACTATCATCGTCGCGGATAAAGGGTTAAATTCAGGCAATAACATGCATGAAGCTTTAAAAAACGGCGATGGTTACGTGTTTTCTCAGAAAGTTAGAGGATCATCAAAAGAGAATCAAGCTTGGATATTAGATGATGCTGATTACAAGATAACTTATAACTCTGATGGCGAGATAATCTACAAAGTAAAATCAGAAATCGGCGAATATCCTGTTGAGATAACTTCTCCTTTTAATGGAGCAAAAAGCAAGATCAATCTCAAACAAAAAAGAGTCGTTTTCTATAGCAAAGATTATGCAGATAAAGCAAAACACGAACGAGAAAAACTAGTTTCTAAAGCTTATGAAATTGTCAATAATCCTAGTTCATTTCTTAGAAAGACAGTTGGCAATGCTGCCTCTTATATTAAAGAAATTAACTATACAAAAGATGGCCAAATTATTGCTAATAAAAACCTGAAAGTTGATTTAGAAGCAATTGAAGAGGAAGCAATGCTTGATGGCTATTATATGATCGTCACTAGCGAAGTTAAATCAAGTGATGAGGACATTATTAAAACCTATCGCGGATTATGGGAGATTGAAGAAACTTTCTCAATCATGAAAGGTGTTTTAATGCTTCGCCCAGTCTATGCAAAAACCATTGAAGGCATCAAAGCGCATATCCTTATCTGCTTCTTCTCGCTTCTCATCCTTCGATTGCTTCAAAAAGTCTATTTGAAAGAGCGTTATACTGAGGAGCAACTTTTAGAGATTTATGAAGCTAATAGACGTAAGAGAAAAAATAAGATAAGAATAGAAAAAATCGGAGAAATTCCTATGAGACAACTAGTGGATTTCATCCGAGAATATAAGGCTATAAAATACGACAACAAGTATCTAGTTGGAGCGTACAACAACTTAATTCCAGCGATAGAGAGATTGACAGGTTTAACTCTTGATAGACATCGCTTAACAGAAGCGGATGTAAAGAAATTTTTTAAGTTTGATTTACTACACACGACGAAAATGGAATTCAATCATAAATGATTGCATTGAAAATTTTTATTTCATCTG